>JAADHR010000135.1 GCA_013151735.1 Calditrichota bacterium
CTTCCTTCGAAGTTTTCAAGTAACTCGCCGCCTTTTCGTTGGAGGGTTCCCCATCCAGAACCTTCTCAAAATAATGAATGGCCTGAACGTAACGCTGCCCGTTGAATGCCGCTATCCCTGCATTCAGGTTTTTTTCCAACTCAATCTGATTGGTTAAATGTTCAATGGTTTGTTTGATTTTCGGGCTGCGGGGAAAAATTGAAGCGGCCATCTGATAATTTCTCAGGGCGTTTTTAAGATGATGCGCCTGAAGCTCGGCATCTCCCCGGTCAACCAACTCGTTAAAAAGCGTAATTTTGGCTTGATTAATCTTATTTTTCAAGCGAACGGCTTTTCGGTTTTTGGGAGAAATGCGCAGAATTCGATTGACATAACGCTCGGCCGTTTTGAAGTCCTTTTTACGCAGAGCCGCCTGACTCTTTTTCAAATAGAACGAGTCCCGCTTTTTTACAAATCGGTTTAACCGGGAGACTCCTTTTTGGGCCGCCTCATTTGTCGGGGCGATATCCAGGACATGCAAATAAATATCCAGAGCCCGGCTGAACGATTTTCGTTTTTCAAATTCTCCTGCCTTGTTTAAGAGGGAATCTATTTTTGCCAGTTTCCGGTCATTCTTCCGTTGTATTTCATCAAGATAAACCTTAACCTCTTCATATCCCGGATCGATTAGAAGCGCCTTCTCAAATTGTTCCTGCGCATGCCCCAGTTTTCTCTGACTGTAGTACCCCAGACCGCGATAAAAATATTCTTCTGCCTCTTTGTGCTTGCTGCTCTTGATTTTTGTCAGGAGCTGGCGGGCTTCCTTGTTGTTTTTATCGATCAACAATATCTTTTGGAAGATTTTCTCCGCAATGGACTCCTGACCCTGATCCAGATAGTGTTTTCCCTTCTGGAGGGTTCGTTTGATATCGTTGCGCACCAGAGGACGCAGGGCTTTTAGTCGATATTGAGCCGGCTTATAATCGGGATTTTGGTTGAGAATATCCAAATAGCGCATGGCAGCGACAAAAAAATAACCCCGCTGTTCCAGTTCCTGTGCATCAGACATCCATTTTTGTATCTGCTTTTCCTCATTGCGGATCTTGCGGGTCACAAGTTCAAAAGACCGGTTGTAAAAATTGTTCTCCGGAACGTAGCACCACGCCCGGTGAAAATCGCGCCGGGCTTCTTCGTAATCGTGTTGCTCAAGCGCATGCTTACCATCGTTAAAGTATTTTTGAGCCCGTTCCTCCGGCGATTCACCAAATAACATCGAAAACGAAATCTGCAGGCGTTTTTCATCCGGATTGAAACCAATATCCGCCAGGTAGCGATTCAAGTTAAAGGAAATCCCTCCGAAAACTCTGTTTCCGGATCGGTCGGAAAAACTCGCCAGCACCGATACGTCTTCAATTAGATTAAACCGTATTCCAAAAGACCAAAACGCTCTTTTGTTCTGCACGTAAACATTCGGGTAAAATTTTAACTGATCCTGTTTTAAAGAGATAAACCCGCCTGCCCCCCATTGCACCGGTTCTTTTATTTGATTTAAAATGTTAATGTGTGAGATGTGAGCCCCGAAGCCCATTTTGATCGGCGCACCGGAACGGTTTATTTTCACAAACCGATAGGTTCCGCCCCAATTCATAAACAGCCGTTTGTTCTCACCGAATTTCGAATAGTCCAGTCGAAGACCCCAGGTGCCGCGATGCCCCAACAATTTACTGAATCCCGCCCGGAACGACTGCGCTGGCACATCTCCCAAACCATTGGTAAACGCCAGTCCCATATGACCAATTTGGGGACGAAATCCATTCAGAACAATCGCGTTAAACCGGTAAGGAGCATTCAAGTGAATAGTGGCACGCTGCCAGGAATTGAGTCCCAAATTGGCCGGATTGGCCAAAAATCCGGACGGACTTTCCGAATAATAACTCAAAACACCACCCAGCGAGGTCAATCCCACATCGTAGTCCGGGATTTGTGTGTTGCCTTTACCGGCTGCGAGAAAAATAAAAACCCCCAGGGCAAATGTTTTCAAAACATGTCTGTTAATCATTCGTAACCATGTAAAGTTGAACCGGTCTGTTTCTGCCTTTTAGAATAAGAGGCTCTAATTTAATAAGCGAATATTTTCCCTGAACCCTGCGGATCATTCGATTCGGAATAATGATTTGTCCGGGTTTGGCAATGGAACACAATCTGGCCCCCAAATTAACCGTATCCCCAATCGCCGTGTAATCCATTCGGGTTTGCGTACCCATGCTTCCGATCATAACCGGACCATAATTTATGCCGATGCCCACCTGTAAAATTTCCTTTTTTGCTTTTTTTCGGGTTCGATTGAGTTCCCGAATCGCCTTCTGAATGTCAATGGCGGCCTGGATCGCCTGATCAACCATTTCTTCTTCCAAAAACAAGGCCATTATTTGATCGCCCACGAACTTATCCACGATTCCGGAATATTTTTCAATGATTTTGGTCTGAAGATCAAAATAAATATTGATCAGCTTAACGAGACTTTCCGGTTCGAGTTTTTCCGAAACGGTTGTGAAGCTTCGGATATCCGAAAAGAGAACGGTAATATTTCGGCGCTCCATAGCCTCGTCATCCTTTAGTTTTAATCGGGAACGCCTCCGAATCATCTGCATGGTCAGGGTTGAAATAAATTTCTGCATTTGCAGGTTTTCCCGAAATCGCCGAATCAATTGATTGAATTCACGCGTAAGCAAACCCAGTTCGTCGTTTGATTTTACAGGAATTTCCACTTCCAGATTGCCGTCGCGCACTTCCCTTACACCATTTGCAAGAATAACGATCGTTGAAGAAAGCTGGTGGGCAATCCAATTGGCAGCAATCAGTCCCACGCCCACAATAACAAAAGTAATGAGCAAAAGAATTTGTCGGGCATGACTGATGGGCCGAAAAACGTCCTTTTTTGAGAACCCCACAACGGCCACCCCTAAGAGCAATTTACCCGCTTTGGCCCTACTAATATGTTTTACATAAATCGGATGCACATATTCAAAATATTTTCCATTCTTGAACGCGGATTTTAGGTCGTGGGTTTCTGGAAGAGAAAGATACCTGGGAGCACGGCTGTCAATTTTTCGGGGATTTGAATGGGCAATGACCAGGCCTTTACGATCAACAACAAAAGCATAGCGCAACCCAATAATTTTCATCTGAATCATATTGCTGATGAGCTCCTGTATGGGCGCACGCCCTCCCAGGAGCATGTTTTCTTTGGCCACGCCCGAAAGATTTTGCACAGACAACTGGCATATTTCGGCCATTTTTTCATTCAGAACTTTTCGCTGCCATTCCAGAATTGAAAAACTCAGAATCAAAATGGTCACAAGCAAGACAATGCTTATTGTAAAACTAAACTTCTGCCGAATGCTTAACCGATTATAGTAAGACTGCCCCAAATTCCGTAGTTGTGCGAATTGCAACAGGCGCACCCCATCCTCCACTCGTCTTGTGGCTTTTCCACCTTGAACTAAATTACACGTTTTCTTTAATTTTTACAACCAATAGCGTCATATCATCCGTTTGGTCGGCTCCGTTCGAAAATGTTTTTACGGCCTCGAGAATTTTTTCCGAAATTTCCTCGGCAGGGAGCAACAGATTCTCATATATTTTTTGGATCAATCGTTCCTCCCCAAATTCCTCCTCTTCTTGATTTTGGGCTTCCGTAATGCCGTCGGTATACAAAACCAGCACATCATTCGGGTGTAGAAGAACGGTGCTTTCTTCATAAGCCACATGCGGCATCATCCCCAAAATAATTCCTCCCTCCTTTAAAAACTGATAGCTCCCATCCTGATGAAAGAGAATGGGGGGATTGTGACCCGCATTCGTAAAAGTAAGAGAGGATTCGCGGACGAGGAGTTCGCCATAAAAAAATGTGATAAATTTGTCTGATGTTGTATTCTGGTAGATTAAATCATTGATTTTTTTAACAATACTCTGTACAGGTTTTCCATCGCTGGCAAGAGCGCGCAAACTCGCCTGAAGGTTCGCCATAAGCAAAGCCGCCGGTGTGCTTTTGCCCGAAACATCTGCAATGGCAATCCCCAGGCGGGACGCATCAAGCGGTAAACAATCGTAATAGTCGCCGCCAACCTCCGTGCAGGAGTAATTTCGGGCTGCAATTTCCACACGATCATAATGGGGGCAATACTCCGGCAACAACCGCTTTTGAATGTCACGAGCTATTTTGAGCTCCTCTTCCATGCGCTGTTTTTCCAGCATCTGCTCAACCATCTGGGCATTTTCAATGGCACTGACGGCATCGTTGGCCAAAGTTTCCAAAAAGCCCAGCTCGGTTTCGGATAACGTTTCGCCGGTAACCTTTTTCCCGATCCCCAGAAATCCCTTAAACACATCCTGAGCGGACATGGCGACACAATATTCCAGCTCCAATTGCTTCAAAAAGCCCAAACCGCTTTCCTGACACACCTCCGGCGTCAATTCAAGAACAGGGTGTTGACTCAGACTCTTCACACAGGCGGAATTTTGCAGCTGTTTTTCAATTTCGACAACAGAGGCATCGAGCCCCCGAACCAATTGAACCTTTAATTGCTGGTGATCCAGAAGAACAATGAGACACCGATTAACCAGCAGCTCTCCCATCACGGCAAAGGAAAGAACATTGAGAATCTTTTGAATATCCAGCGTGGCCTTCAATTCCCGGCTGATTTCAAAAAGGGTGTTGAGTTCCTGTATCTTTTTGTCTAATTTTCGGTTGGTGCTTTTGAGTTCCTCAAAAAGCAGTCCCTTGTCCACGGCAATGGCTGCGCTGCTTACCAACGATTCCAAAAAATTGATTTCGTCTGGATTGTATTCGGATTGAATAAATTTTTTCCCGAACGCAACAAGACCAATTTCCTTACCATTTGAAATCATCGGGATAAGGATTTGCAGATCATTTGTCTCTAAAAAGCGGTACAACGGATCTCCCGCAGCCTTATGATCGGTAATAAAAATGGGATTACCCTTCAGATGCGGCATTGGAAAAACCCGGCCAAGCAGGCTGGCAGGAAGACCTTTCAAGGCTTTCAATTCGACGACAGAATCCTCCATCCGAATAAAAACCGCGCCCTGGCCAATCATCAGCCGTCCCATGGCCGTAAGCAGCAGATTATCCAAAATAGACTGCAAATCCAGAGACGCATTCAGAATTTTATTTGTTTCGAAGAGAGACGTTAATTCCAGATATCGGATTTTAAGATTTTCCAACTCATTGTTTTTCATATAGATTAAACCTATCGACGATTCCTGCTCCGTTTCATGATGATTTCCTGCTGCCGAAGTTTATCGGCACTTTCCGTGCGATGAATATATTTAATCATTTTTACACTGTTTTTGTGAAAAGGATTCACCCTGAACGTGACCTGATCCATAAGCGTCTGAATCAAATGAATTCCGAGCCCGCCCTTCTTAAATTGATTCAAATATTCCACCATATCCGGTCGGGTCAAATTCGCGATGTCAAACCCAACACCTTTATCCGAAACCGTGACCACAAATTTTTCGTTATTGAGGGTAATTTCAACTTGAATGGGGCCCACCGGCAAATTTTTGTAGGCGTGTTTAACCACATTGGTGCAGGCTTCATCGGTGGCCAACTGAATCTTATTCACATTATCCTCTGCAAAACCCGCGCGCCGGGCCAGTTTTCCCACAAAGTCCCTGATCAGCTCAAGATTAATGCTTTCGCTTGGAGTCGTAATTTTATATCTTTCTGTCTGCCGTTTCAAGTATGTTCTCCCATAGGTCTTCAAATTAGGCTGATTTAAATTTTTCAATGGCTTGTCCAAGGTTTTCATAAATTTCGTACAAATTGGGAAAGCCCAACAGATCAAATATCTTAAATACCCTGTCGTTGAGTTGGGCCAATTTAATATCACCCCCATTTTTCCGCACGTCTTCAATAAATCCCATAAATACCCCCAATCCGGCGCTGCTGATGTAATTCAAATCCGAAAAATCAATCACAATTTTATAGCGGTTACTTTCCAGTAGTTCCTGAATGGCTTTTTCAAAATCAGGAGCCGTATGAGCATCCAGGTATCCCTTAATGGTCAAAATTGAAATGTCGTCTTGATCCTGCCGAATAACCTCAAACTGATTCTGCTCCATTCAAACCTCCCAATTTATTCTTATGTTCATTCATTTTTTTCTGCAGACGTAACGTGCGCTTTCCGATTCATATTTTACGTTTTGAAATGAAGGCTACGCGAATTTCAGCTCAAATCACGGTTTTTTTACCCTTACAACAAGGATTGAAATATCATCGTGCTGCCGGGCTTCCCCCACAAATGATTTGAGTTGATGGACAATTGTATCCACAATTTCAGATGCCGACTTGCCCTTAATTTGCGACAGAACCGCTGTGAGCCGCTCCTCTCCAAATTCATCGCCTTCCGGATTGCGGGCCTCCGTGAGGCCATCCGTATAAAAAACAAAGATGTTTCCGTCCCGAATAGGCAGTTCCTGTTCATCCAAAATGCGATCAAATAATTTGCCTTCGTCGAGAGCCAATCCCATTCCTGCCGGCTGAAAGCGGAGCACCTCCCCCGTATCCGGTGAGATCACAAGCAAGGGACAGTGCCCGGCCCGACTAAAGCGAATACGATTCTTCTGCAGGTCCACAATCGCATAGATTAGACTAACAAAGGTTTGGCGATCCACATTTTGATAGAGAACACGATTCATTTGGGACAGCAGTTCCTTTGGCGACTGATAAATGCGGGCGTAGGCTTCGATAATCCCCTTCAATTCGGCCATATAAAATGCGGCGGAAATCCCCTTACCGGAAACATCCCCGATAATAATGCCCAGGCGAGAATCATCCAGAGAAATAAACCCGTAGTAATCGCCCCCTACTTCATTAGCCGTGATACAAATTCCTTCAATGTCCAACTGCTCCACAGCGGGCATTTGCTTCGGGAGCAGTTTTAACTGGGTTTCGTGGGCCACGCGCAATTCCTGAGCCAGGCGTTCCCTTTCAATGGATTCTTTCAGCAGGTTGGCATTTTCAATCGCTACCGTAGCCTGATTGGCAAAGGCTTGCAGCAATTCCCGGTCTTCATTATCGAAACCAAATTCCGTTCGTTTTGCGGCGTACAATATTCCAATTACATTTCCCTTTGAGATGAGGGGAACGGCCAGAAGCGAATTCAAATCCTTTTTCCAGAATTTAAGATGCTTCACCCGCAGATCCTTTGAAACATCATTAATCAGAACCGAGTATTTGTTTCGAATAATCCAATGGGACAAATTTCCCTCTTCACCGTCAAGCGAATAGTGCTTAAGATTGGTTTTATTGATCCCTCGCCAGGAAACGATTTTCCGGGCCTCGGTTGACGGATCGATCATCTCGAGCCAGCAGTAATCCGACGAGAGAACCTCCGTGGTCAGCTCCGTAACCTTTTTTAGTACGGCATCATAATCCATTACCGAACTGATGGTACGGCTGAGGTTGTGAAGCGAGCTGATTTCATTCATTTTCCGGTCGAAAATACTTGCCGTGGGCAGATGCAGCAAAATACTAAACAGAGAAAAAAGAACGTAAATATACACAAAATAGGCAACATACGCATCAAAGGCGGCAACCGTTAAGCTGTAATAATAAATACTTTGATAGGAAGATGAGCGGGACAACGCAATGGCACCCGGCAAAATAAGGACCCCTGCCCAAAAGGTGAGGATTTTTTGTTTTTTGTTGAGCATATTCACCCAGGCTGTGCGGAATGAAAGCAGCATCATAACAATCAGCATGGCCCCCGAGAGAATCCACTCCACCCGGTCGCGTCCCTTAAAGCTCCATTCGGCGTGGGCATTCCCGTATTGAAATTGTTCGTAGAGGACGTAAATCAGCAAAAGAATTAAGCCTGCCCAGAACAGACGACGGGTACCCTTCTTGCTCTTGTAAAAGATCAAATCCCTCAAAATAAACAAAATCGCAATAAAAAAGAGCGTCGCAAAAATTGAAACAAAGGTCGAATGAAGCAATGTCATCAGGGATGAAAACAAAACGGGCAAATCGGTCGTGGTTTTGTAATATTGAATCGGAAGCAAGAATTTGGGGAGGGCTGTTGCAAGGTAGACCCCCAGAATGGCAACAAAAAGCGATTTCAGTTTGAATAAAATATCCTTTTCCTGAATGTAATGCTGGCGATAGATGAGAGAGCTAAAAAACAACAGGGCAAAAACAATCATAAACTCACGCAAACCGTAAATATTCGAGGGGTAATTGCGCGTGTAGTAAAAGCCCAGATCAATCAGGAAAATAAAGGCAAGAAAAAAAATGCTCAGGACGAATAAAATAAGATTTGTTCGTTTTAATGTAATAATTTTCATAGATTTAGTATCACAATTTAGAATTTAAACGATCGGCCGTAAAATCGGTTGCAAAAACGCATCTTTTTCAACCAAAGGAGTGTCACTATTCGCTAAATTCAAATCCGCCTGACCCTGCGCACACCACCTGTGCCAATCCGTGGCCTGTTTTTTTACTTTTCAATGGCAATCCAGCCGGGAGCGGATTGGTACCGCTTTTCCTGACGAATCTTGCCTTCCGGTGAAACCTTTACCACGCGGGAATTGTAGGTGTCGGCCACAACGCAGGAGCCGTCAAACGGATCCACAACCATGTGTTTGGGAAACCCAAATCCCCGCAGCGAAAATTGCCTCGTCCCGTTTGGGCTCAGTTTCACCAACTCCGTACCAAGCCAGCCATACGATTGGTCGAAAACAAAAACGGCATTGCGTTTTGAATCCACGGCCACCCGATAGGCATAGGAAAATCCGTCAATGCGGTTCTTTATTTCGCCGTCCTTTAAAACCCGAACAACACGGGAGCTGTCCGCCACCCACACACTTCCGTCAGTTTCCACAAGACTGACCCATTTGGGGGCGGCCAGGCTCTGAACGGTTCGAAGCTCTTTTCCACTGCGATCCGAACGAACCAGGGTTTTCTGTTTCGAATCCACAATCCAGCAATCCCCCGTACTTTGATTCACCATCACCTGGCAGGGATACTCAAATCCGGTAATGGCAAATTTTCCATAACCGAGGGTATCCACCACTACAACGCGTTTGTTTCTCAGATCCGCCACCCACAAAAGAGACCCGGTTGTGTCGCAGGCAATCGACGAAATTCTTCCGAATCCGCGGATGGAGAATAACGTTTGCCCGGAATCAGAAATTCGGTAAACCTCGCCAAGATAATCATCTGCCACCCAAACACCCCGTCCTTGCCCGGCAAGGGCAATGGCTGCGGGAAAACCGCCGGTTGTCACTCCTTTATACGTGTGTTCAATGTCAAAAGTTAACTTGAATAACTGCCCCGTGGAATTAAAACTGACCCAGAAAAATGACGGGCCGGGTGTAATGGCCTGAGGCTCCGACCTGGGACTCTCATACCCATCGGCTACAAGCGAATAGCTGTAATAGTAGGTGGTTTTGTAAACGGTGTGACTGTCTACGAAGGTTTTTTTCTGAAGGGGGACACTGGCAATTTTTTCTACCGCCGTTGAATCCGTTCCCCGATAAATATGAATTCCGGTCAGCGAATTCAGCGCAGGCATCGGCCACGTCAGAAACACCTTGTGGTGGTCGGACAGGACACGCAGTCCGGTGGGTTTTCCTTTTGTAACTGGATTTAACGGGTCTAACGGATTCGCGTGTTTTCTCTCCGCACACCCCAACATCAGCCAACCCAGAAGCCAGACCAACGCCCCGGAGACTAAAACACGTTTAACGAAGGTTTTATTTTCGAAGAAAGCGGACATTCATTCCCATCCAAAGAATTCATTTTAAATACAAAAATGTAAATTTACTTCAAAATAATCAATTTGAAGTTTTAAATCAAGTTAAAATAAGAAGACGCAAGAATTTAAATTTTCGGGTTTTTGATGTTTACGGGCACATTCTCCTTGACACTCGGTCAGTTTTTTGATACTTTTGAATAAACGCGTAAGGTGTAAGCCGGCAGATTCAATTCTTTCATAAAGCGGTTAATATCAACTGTTCGTTTCCTAAAATTACGGGAGATAAGAACAACCAATGGAAACCTTTTCACCCAAAAGAAATTTCTTTTTTCCGGTGGCACTGATTGGATTTTCAGCCACTATTTCGCAAATCATTTTTTTGCGCGAGCTCATGGTCATCTTCACCGGCAACGAACTCTCGCTGGCCATTGTTCTGGGAAGCTGGCTGTTCTGGACATCCCTTGGCAGCGGGGCCATCGATCACTGGATTCCCATTCGGAAACAACCGGCCCTGTTTTTGGGGATCATCCAATTGCTTCTTTTTGTGATATTACCGCTTTCTCTGCTTTTTATGCGAAGCAGTTTTACGATTTTCCACCGGGCCCCGGGCGAAATTCTCGGCATTCTGCCCATTATCTGGATCTCTCTTCTCGTCACGCTTCCCTTTTGCCTGCTTTCGGGCTGGGCATTTGCACTGGCCGGTCGGCTGCTCTCGCCCCGTCAAATCACCGATTCCGACGCCATAAACCGCGTCTATCAAAATGAGGCGCTGGGTGCAACAGCGGGTGGAATTTTGGTAAGCCTCATCCTCTTGAAATTCTGGAACGGTGCATTTATTCTTTTTTTTGTGTCCCTGCTTAATTTTTACTCGGGACTTTTTCTCATTCTTGCCCGAAAAAAATCACGGACCAAACTATTTTTCCTCTTCGCCGGGTCTCTTTTGGTAACCTTCTTGATCATCGGTCTGGCAGGGCCCTTTCAAAAGAGAAGTCTTCAGTTCTTCTGGAGAGATCAAAAAATCCTTGCATCCAAAGACACCTTTTACGGAAACGTTACGGTGACGGAGTCAGGCGGTCAGGCCAATTTTTTCGAAAACGGGCTGCTCTCCTTTTCCGTGCCCGATCCCCTCGGTGCCGAGGAAGCCACGCAGTTTGCCCTGCTGGAACACCCTGACCCCAAAGAGGTGCTTCTGATTGGCGGAGGCGTTGGCGGACGATTGGCTGAAATTCTGAAAACCCCCTCAATCCAGTCGGTTGATTACGTGGAACTCAATCCGGCCGTTATTTCCCTGGGAAAAGCCCTTCTGCCTTCGCAGAAGTCCTCCCTCAGCGACCCGCGGGTGCACATTTTCACTCAGGATGCCAGACTCTTCCTGACCCGGACTTCCCGCTGCTACGACGTAATTTTGTCGGACATGCCCCCTCCGTACACCGCCCAGCTGAACCGATTGTACACGATTGAATTTTTTCGGGAGGCCCGCCGCCACCTTAAGAGCGGGGGCATCTTCTCGTTCGGTCTCCCCGGATCAGAAAATTTCATCGGCGCGGATCTGGCTCGATATCTGGCCACCTTTCAAAAAACCTTGCAGGCTGTTTTTACGGACGTCCTTGTTTTGCCCGGGAATACAATCCATTTTCTTGCAACCGATGAGGCCCATCTTCTCACCTCTGATCCGACTGTCCTGATTCGGCGCATACAGGAAAGACACCTTAAAACTCTCTACATCAGCCCCTACTATTTGCCGTACCGTCTGTCTGCCGAACGCAAACAATCGCTTCAAGAACGATTGCAAACAGCCATTCTGCCCCAAAGATTTCGCATCAACCGGGATTTCCGACCCGTGGCCTATTTTTATGATATTCTTTTGTGGAGCACTTATTTTTACCAGGGAACGCGGAATCTCTTTCGCTGGCTGGTGTCTGTACCGGTGTGGGCCTATTTTGCTTTTTCAGTGATGATTTACTTAATTTTGGCAGGCATTTTGTTCGCAAGCCGTTACGAAAAGATGCGATTAAGAATAGGCATTTCAATCGCAACCATCGGATTTACTGAAATTGCGCTTGAGATTCTCCTGATTCTGGGTTTCCAGATCATTTATGGGTACGCCTATTATCTGCTGTCAATAATTATTACCGTATTCATGGGAGGGCTGGCCGGGGGGAGCTGGTTTGCTCGCCGAAAAAGCCCGCGTATTAAAACCCCTTACCGCCTTTTTTCACGGGTTCAATTTGCGATGGCGGTTCTCCCGCTGGTCTACGGAGTCTTCCTGACCCTCACACATAACGTCTCGCATTCGGGTCTTGCCAACGGACTGATTTTTTTCTTTTTTGGCGTTTTTACCCTTCTGGCCGGGTTTCTGGCGGGTTTTCAATTTCCCCTTGGAAACATCCTGTTCCTTTCGGAAAAATCCGTGTCTTCTGCCGGCGATTGGGGAACCCTTTATGCCCTGGATCTGGCGGGGTCGATTCTGGGGGCCGTCCTGATCGCCGCCATTCTCACCCCCCTTCTCGGCGTGCTCACCACACTGTCTTTTCTGGCCGTTCTGAATGGCCTCGCCTGGCTTACACTGCGGGTTTAGCCCCCTTTTCCATTTGAAAACAGGCACAACCTCTTTATAACCTGCCCCTACTCTTCGCCAAAAACTTCCGCTGAGAAATAAAGAATTTCGGTGTCCGGGTCTTTCCACGCGTTTCGGGGGAGCCCCGCTTTTCGGCAGGTTTCCTCCACAAATTCCAACCGGTTCCAGTTGTAGTCGGTTGCAACCTGTGGAAGCAGGATACCCTGGTAGCCGTCTTTCCGAATAATTAATCCGTCTCTTCCGATTTTTATCTGTGACAAATCTTTGTTTTTCAGCACCTTTGGAACAGTCAGTACAGATATTTCAATGTGCAATTTTTGCAATTCGGACGGGCGGACGGGCATAAAACGAGGGTCGTGCAAAGCTGCTTCTTCAGCCACTTCGCGCACCGTTTGGTACAGGGGTTTAACGGGTAAAATGTAGCCGATACAGCCCCGCAGGCGGTGGTTTTCCGTAATTGTGACAAACGCCCCGCGCTTTTCCCTGAGACGCTTCGATTTTACAGTGAATTTCGGAACGGACTTCCCTTGAACCACGCTTTCAATGGTCACCTTGGCAATATGAAGGAGTTTCTGTTTTTCGGCTGGTGTCAGTCCCAAATCGATTCCCACCGGATCCTTTTTTTTCTGTGAAACGGGCTGGTAAAAAACGGCCGCCATGTAACCCACCACCCGGGATTTCGTGCCCGCGGTGTCGCCGGAATTCCTGTAATCAAGAATCTTAACCCGTTTTGCCCCCAATTTTTTGGCCGCAATCATGGTTGCCACAATCGGGCCGCCTCCGCAGGCCTCCACCTCGCGCCTTTCCAGTGCCCGCGCCAGTCCCTTGTAATCGTATTTCTTCACATAATTTATGAGTTTGTGGTCCAGCTCTTCCGCCTGCTCGTAGGGATAATAATGGGACAGGTCCGAACTGGCCACAATGAGTACATTTTTCCCGCGGGCCGCCTTTGCAATGGCTTCTCCCAGTACCTTGCACTTGTGATAATCTTGGTCACCCATAATAATGGGCACTATCTTAAAGGGCCCTTTTAGAACCTTGATTAAAAAGGGAAGCTGCACCTCCAGGCAGTGCTCTTTGTGAGGCAGATTTTCCTGAAGATGTCCCCGGGTTGAAAGCTGAATGCTTGGGTCATAATCCGCAATTTTCCGGGCCATTTTTGCATCTACCTTGAGTACACCCAGTGGAACCCGGTATCCACCCCGGGGGTAAACGGACGTAAAGGGAAAATATTCCACATGAGAGGGCCCCACCAGAACAACCGTGTCGTAGTGCCTGCCGACCAGCTGCTTGTAAGAGTAGGCCGCAACCCAGCCGGAATAAACATAGCCCGCGTGAGGAGCAATCAGGGCCACAATTTTCCCCTGAATATGGGCATCTTTGGCATCGCGGAGGTACATGTCGATTTGATTGCTCAAGGCCTGTGGATCGGCCGGGTAAAATTGTCCGGCCACGCCGGGGGGCCGAATCCCCTGGCCAAAAGCAGAAACCCACAACGACCCGACAAAAAGAAAAAAGATGCCCCCGAACAGAACAAAATATTTTGCCTTTTTCTTAAACATTTTAAGCCACCTTCTTTCGGATAACGTCAATTTGTTTGGGATCGGCTGTTCCAAGCCGGTGTTCGGAATCGGCCGCTGTAAAAATATACCGGGGCTCGCGATGGGCCTCTTTCAGCGACGGCAGTCCCTTTTCATGTCGTTTCTCTTCGATTATCTGCCATCCCACATAATCAAGGGCCACCGGATCGGTGGAAACCATGAGTCCGTCAAAAGGCCACATAAACTGCGGGATAAAGGGCGGCCCCCCTTCATACTGAGCATTAATGGCATCAAATATCGTAAGCCGCAGCTTGTTTTTTATAAGGGGATACGAACACAAATCGGCCACGTACGGATCTCCGGCATTCAAATGATATTTATTGGGATTGTGAATGACTCCGAAGAAATTCTTCAGTCCCCCGCTGAATCCGACGATTCCGTGATCTTTCAGCACGGGAACGTTCACAATAGCCGTGGCATAATCCGTAAGCACCCGACTGATCATACTCCCGATCGACCGGTAAATCACCAGATTCGGAGAATAGCCGGCGGAATCATTCCCGATGCAAATGGGTCCCGGAGGGCGTTTGTTGATCCTGAATCCGGCCCGCTTCAAATCCTGATCCAGGCGATCGAACAAAATAATGCGGTCTTCCGAAATGCCGGCCGATTTCAATCCCTCAACAATGGTTTCTACCAATTTCGGGTGAGGCGACAACCCCTTGCCGGCCAGGCAGTTCAGTTTCACCGCCACAACGTCATCGGGGCGAAAAAGTCGTTTCCAGACGGCCTGCTCTTGCAGTCCCGGAAACAATTGTTCAAGTGCCGTTCCAAGCATTTTTTTGACAGCCGGTTTGTGAATTTTCCAGCCGGATGCCCGTACAGAGTTGCTTTGTACGATAATAACCCGAGACTTTTTTAAGGAATTTGAGGAAGAAAAGGGATGAAAAGGGTCCATTAAAAATCCGCCGCCAAATACAAGACTGCCCTTGAGAAACTGGCGGCGTTTAATTGGAGTAAGTGAAAGTTTCTGTCCGTCCATGGTTTTTCGGTCTTTTTATTTATTAACCTAAAGACGTGCAAAAAAGTTTCAGAACAGATACCGGTCGGTTGTTCAACTCAAACCGCACACAGTAACCAATCGACGTGCCGGCACAAAAGGCGCCGGTTTTCTATAAATTAATTCTCTTAAAGAATTCCCTCAGCTTTTTGCCATTCCCGTTACCCGCCGCTTGGGATTTCAGTTTCAGACGCAAGAGATCATTCTCCTTGCGAAGCTGCGTGTATCCGACCTTATTTTCAAGCGCAACGGCAATTGTGGAGGCAATTTTTTCCAGAATTTGAACCGATTCGATGTCCGGCCTTTTGTGATTTTCGGGATCGTCCAGGATAAACAACCCCATAATCCGGCCTTTCCGGGAACGAATGGGAACCAATAAGACATCCGGATAATACCACACGTCCGCATCACGATAAGTGCTTATAGGCAAACCGTAAATTCTTTTAATCAAGTAAAAGGGATTGTCTTTTTGGGTGATAAAATAGGATTGGCTGAGTTTGTAATGAGGGGTTAAATAGTGTGAAATCTGGCTGGCCGTAAAACGGAGCCTCGAAAGAATCCGCCCTTTTTCCCGATTGTCAACTGCAACCGCCTTCAACTCCAACCGATGTGTAGACTGACTTAAGATACCCAGCATCACCAGATTAAATCCCATCGAGAATTTTATCGACCAGGCCACCTCCTGCAGCACATCCAGCAACGGGGTATCCAGATAAAAAGTACCAAAAATCTTAAAAAGGCGTTTCAGGCGTTTGTGTTGATCATGGGCCTCTTTAAAGCGGTTGTAGCCCTCGAAGAGCGTGGAAGCAAAGATGGCAAAAATCTCAAGCTGACGGAGCACCCATTTGGGTGGAATTTTGTGATTTTTAGGCGATTCCAAAATTAAGAACCCAAGAAGGGTGCTGTTCGAATCCCGGATCTCCAAAAAGAGACGATCCCCTTTTTGCCACGGCTGCCCACCGGACCATTCCGCCTTTTTAAAAAGCCCGGCGCCTTTTTTTCCATACACCTTCTGACGGCTTTCGTCGGACAGTAAACTCTGATGGACAAACTCGGCAAATGCCGGCGACTCATTCAGAAACTGGATTTCTTCCGGAGAAAAATATTCCGAACGCAAATCCTCTCGTTTTATGGTTTTCTCATTTTGGAGACAAATCTCCTTCTGGTAACGGTGATTCACGGCATCCCATAAAAACAGATAGGCCTGTTCGAAATTAAAATATTTCATGGGAATTTCCGTTACTTTCATGAGAAAGAGCTGGTGCAGCCCTCTTGAGAGATATTTGTTCAGATTGTAAATCTCGTAATAAAAATTCTGAGTTTTGTAGGTTTCTTCCAGAGTCTCCTTTTCTTCAACAGGTTCCTCGGAAGTCAATTTCAGATAGCCCCTGAATCCGGAAAAGTGTTTGACCAATTCATAGGGATACAGGTGAAGCTCAACAGGGAGAATTCCTTTTTCGGGATGAACGATCTGTGTGTGAAGATGAAACCCTTCTTTTTTATCCAGAACGGCTGCCCGCCATCGGTAGAACTTTTCCTGGTCATCCTCGGGCAACAAATCCGTCAAGTAGGTTTTGTACAGATCCTTTTCTTCCAGCCCGATAAGCCGGAGCAGCTCTTCATCAAATGTAATGAAACGTCCGCTTTCATTAATCTCAAAAAAACCCGTTGGAATCTGCTTTTCGGTCTCAGAAACCTGTGGTTCTTCTTTCAATTTAAAATCGACCGGGCGTTTTTCCAATGCCTGGTCAATCGCAAACGGCAATGCGGATAAGACCCCGTCCACCTTTACCAGATAATCAAATGCACCCTTATTCAGCACGTCTTCTCCCAATGGTCGTTTCTCCTCGTCCAAAAGAAAAATGAATGGTAACTCAGAAGCTAATTTATAAATTTTATTCAGGATTGAAGTATTGGAGTTTTCAAGAAAGCTGGAATCTAATACGCACACCTGAATGGCCTGCCGGCTGACCTGTTTGTTAAAATCTTCAAGAGAGCTTGCCGTTAAAAGGTCTGAATCGGGGAGGCTCTTCTTCAAAACCGACTGAACACTGGCCGCTAATCTGGAATCATTGCCTAAAAAGAGAATTGTTTTTTTTTGAACGGACGTCATGTATTTGAATTTTCGATTTGTTTGAGATGAGATGGGATAAAATCTAATTGGCGTCCCAATGAAAACACGGGATATTATGGATTCGCAATGGCAACTACAATCTAAAATTACGGGTTTTCGTTCAGACCGTAACTAATGTAATAAAATATTGAAAAAAGAGTCAATAGTTTTTTCTTCTTTTTGCATTAATTTCAAATTTGTAGTTTGGATTCCCCCTTTATTCCGATGAAGATTCCGATAATAATAAAAAGCGCCCCGAAGATTTTGGCTGACGTAACGGATTCATTTAAAATAAAATAGGCCAAAATGGTCGACCCGACGGGTTCGCCCAAAATGGCCAGGGCCACAAATGAAGCGGACAGAAAGCGAAGCGACCAGTTAATACTGGTGTGGCCAATCATTTGAGGAACCACCGCCAGGAGCAGCAAATACACGTAATCGATTCGGCGGAAGCCACCAAAGGGGGAGGACGAGGCCAGTGCCAGGGCTACCAGGAAAATGGCCGAAATAGAGTAAACCAGCGTGGCATATTGGAAGGCATCCATGCTTCTTCGCAAGACCCGCCCGGTCAACAGGTAGCCTGACCCGCCGATTGCCGCCAACAGGGCAAGCGCATCGCCGAACAGTTGCGTGCTTTGGACCTGAAAATCGGTTGCGCCGATTACAATGGATCCAAAAATAGTCAGGAAGATGGCCAAAAGGAGCCACCGATTTATGCGTTCTTTCAGGAACAAGAGGCTTCCAAGCGCTACAAACAGGGGATTCGTCGTCACAAGCACGACAGAGCTGGCGACCGAGGTGTATTCAAGGGAAGAAATCCAGAGCGAAAAATGAACCGCCAAAAAGAATCCGGAAACAATGATCAGACGAATTTGGTAGAGAGTCAACCCCTTTAAAAGGGGTTGTCTGCGGAACACGGAAATGATCAGGAAAAACACGGCGGCAATGAGCATGCGATACGCGGCAATACTGAAAGCGGGAACCTGACATAACTTGATGAAAATAGCCGCAAACGAAATGGCTGTGACGCCTGTCGTCAGAACGCCGACACCCAGCAGTTTTCCAATCGTCTCAATGTGCGTTTCTGTAGAAGCGTCCATGGCCAGTAATGATTCCAGAGGGAAATCGTCTTTCGTTTTCCGTCACTTCAGTATTTCTACAAATGACATCCAGTCGCTAAAATCCTCAAAAATGAAATCCGGCTGCTCGTTTTGAAGTTGATCCACGGAATACGTTCCGGTTGCTACGCCAACCGTTCGTGCCCCGTGAGGTTTGGCGCATTGAATGTCCCGGGGCGTATCCCCGATGACCAGAATATTCTCCGGTGGAATGGGATCATTGAAATACCGTTCAAAGCGTTCTGTGGCAAAAGGAAGCAATTTTTCCCGATCAATGGAATCGTCTCCATAGGCACCCAATTTGAAATAATGGTGCAGGCGGAAATGTCCCAATTTTAAGGCCGCTCCTTGTTTCCAATTGCCGGTAAGGAGGCCCAGTACCACATCCGGTCGTTCACTTAAATGTTCAATTAATTCCCGGATCCCCGGCATGAGCACCTTTTTTGGGTTGGGTTTCTCAATCTCTATTGCCATGAGTTCAAAATATCTCTGCTTAAACAGGTCGGCCAGGTCTTCTTCAAGCGGGAGTTTGGCCTGAAGAAGCGCTTCCCTTAAAATCATGGGATCGGTTTTTCCACTCATGTGAATCCCATGAAATCCATCAGGCACGCCATACACCTCCTCAAATGCCCGGACCATCGAACGTTTGCCAGCGCCCCCCGTGTTTAAGAGCGTTCCATCAATATCAAAAAGTAATAGTTTTTTCATGCACAACCCGTCTTCCGGTTCTGAACACTGAAATGCCTGATTTTAATTCGCGCGAGAAATTACCCCGACTGGTCTGCTGCCTGCATCTTCGACCATCAAAGAAGAATCTTTCGGCGGGTTTGCCGAGATTTCCTGCTTGATTTTTTGCAAATAACCTGTTAGTTGCTGAATCATCTTTTCATGTAAGCCGCGGCTTAACCCCGAATTCTTCGATTGTAAATCTTTAATGGCGAATTCAATATACTGCTCCAGATAAAGCCTGGCTTCAGGTGTATATTCACTTTTGGGAAAACGCGCCACAAAATCGTCAAACAGGATAAACGGCGCAGAATAGGTATTTTTAAATAAAACCCACCTTTTCCGGATGGGACGGGCGACCACATCCAGAATGTATTTGTTGTAATTGCGATCCGGATGATCGATCAGGTACTCCGCGAAATCCTTGTACCGGTAGAATAACTCCTGTACAAGCTGATCCCGTTTTAATCCGCGGGCGTGCCGGATTCTTTTTTCCAAGGTCAATACCTGGGCCTTCCATTTTGGCGGATCGACCTGCTGCCTTTTAATTTGGAAAATCAACGTCCATCCTACCCAGGCTTCGTGCGGTTTTCCCTTTATTTTGGCGGGCTTAAAACGCGCCAAACGTGCAATCTGAAGGGCCGCCTGGTCCAAAATCGGGTAGCCCGATGTTTTTGCCAGTTGGGCCTCTTTAACCTTTCCATCCTTCCCAATTAATATGGTTAAGCCCACCTTACCCTCTATTCTTTTGGCACGGGCCTCCGGCGGATAAATTACAACGAGACTGTTTTTGTCCAGTTTGGGAGGAACATTCCCTCCCAGATAGCATCCCGAAAGAATAAAAACAAAACCCAGTCCTATCAGAAGTAGTTTTCTCATAAACCTTCTCTCTAATTATTTTACGTCTTAAAAAGCACGTGATTCAAAAGCAGGGAATTGTTTCAATATTATTTTTCAGAATTAAGAAAATTATTCTGCTGCTATTTGATTGGATTCATCAGACCTTTCATTTAAAATTATTTGATAAATCGTATGAATGCAACTTTTTCCTTGCATATTTAGGCGTGATTATCTAAATTCTTAAAAAAACAAATGGCCTATGGGATATTTATGAAATTGTTGCAAAGCCTTAGTTTTCGTCTGTTCCTCTTAATCTTTACCATCTTGGTGCTGGTTTTTTCGTTCCACACCTATATGAGCATTCAATTGCAAACAAAACAATCCATGCACCACATCATCCTTTGTGCCCGCCGAATTTCTGATCTCGTTAAAAGCTCCACCCACTACAGCATGTTGATCAACCGAAAACAGGACATTCAGAATATTGTGACCACGGTGGGACATGAACCGGATATTGAAAATCTGTCGATTATAAACCACGACGGAGAATACATTTACACGTCGAATCCGCTAAACGAGCATAAGATCGTCGACATGCAGTCCCGGGTATGTATTCAATGCCATTCGGGCCCGACACCAAGCATTTCAATTCCCAAAAAGCTGAATATCATCAATTCCCTTGAAGGGTACCGAATTGCGGAACTCACGCGCCCCATTCTCAATGAACCCTCCTGCTACAATGCGGCCTGTCATGCTCATCCCAAGGAACAACAGGTGCTCGGGTTGATGAATATTCAAATTTCCTTACGGGATATTGATAACGCCACGCGGCACAGCATTCACATCTTGATTTTCTTGTCCCTCATTTCCGTTACCATTATCATTTTTGTCCTTTGGCTCTACATCCGGCGGGAAGTCATTATTCCGGTACAGATTCTTCACAAGGGCACCCGAGAAATTGGGCATGGTAATTTGGAATACACGATTTCTTTCCCGTCGAAAACGGAAATTGGTGATCTGGCCCATTCTTTCAATCAAATGACTCGCCGGCTGCGGGAAGCTCAGGACGAAATTACGCAGTGGTCGCGGACACTTGAGAGCCGTGTAGAAGAAAAAAGCCGCGAACTGGAAAATGCCCAGCAGCAAATGATGCACGTGGAGAAAATGGCATCCCTCGGCAAACTGTCTGCAACCGTTGCCCACGAAATCAACAACCCGCTGGCAGGGATTTTGAACTACACCAAACTCATCGCCAAAAGAATTAAAAAGAGCGATCTCTCTGAGGAAAAACAAGCGAATATTCTGGAAGAATTGGGCATTATTGAAAGTGAAATTAAGCGTCTCGGGAACATTGTTAAAAATCTTTTAACCTTTGCGCGGGGAAGTGGAGAAGAGCTCATTGAATATGATATTAATAAAATTGTTGAAAAAAGCCTTTTATTGGTAAATCATCATTTCCAGATGCACAATATCCGGCTCGAGACCCGATACTGCACAAAGGCCTGCATCGTCAAATGCAATCCCGACCATCTGAAACAGGCTCTTATTGCAATTTACGTAAATGCCGTGGAAGCCATGTCGCCAAATTCTGACGAAGAAGGAGGTACGCTTCGGGTGGAGGTTTGGAAGCTTGAAGAACAGCACCGGGTCCAAATTCGTATTTCCGACACCGGAATCGGCATCTCCAAAGAGGATCTCCCCCACATTTTTGAACCTTTTTACAGTACCAAAAATAAAACAAGTGGTGTGGGATTGGGACTCTCGGTCGTTTATGGAATTGTTAAGAACCATGGGGGGACCATCCGAGTACAATCAAAGATAGGAGAAGGTACGACCTTCTTCATTGAATTTCCGAGCATTTAAGACAAGGATAGAAACATGGATACATCAGATGTCAATATTTTAATTGTCGATGATGAAGAGTCCGTCCGGAGCTCGCTTTACAAGTGGTTTATCGAAGACGGCTATACAGTGGATACGGCGGCCGATGCCAAGGAAGCCCTCCAAAAGCTGGAAAAACAACCCTGGGATATTATTCTTCTGGACATTAAGATGCCGGGCATGAATGGGCTGGAGCTTCAAGAGCGTATTCGGGACATCGATCCCACCATCGTTATTATTATGATTACAGCTTACGCTTCGGTGGATACGGCCGTTCAGGCACTCAAAGCAGGTGCTTTTGATTATGTGACCAAGCCTTTTGATCCCGACGACCTGGAGCATCTTATCCGTAATGCGATTGAAAAGCGAAAGCTCACCCGGGAAAATCTCCAGCTCAAACAAAAAATCAGTCAATTGAGTCCGGAGGAAACCATCATTGCGGAAAGTCCTCAAATGAAGCACGTGCTGGAATTGGTCGACACCGTTGCTCAAACGGATTCCACCGTCCTGATTCACGGGGAGAGCGGAACGGGCAAAGAAGTGATTGCCCGAACCATTCATAATCGCAGCCGGCGCCGGCTTTTCCCGATGATTGCCGTCAATTGCGGGGCACTTCCCGAAAGCCTGCTGGAAAGCGAACTCTTTGGCCATGAAAAGGGGGCGTTTACAGGCGCCCAATACCGCCGAAAGGGGAAAATTGAACTTGCCGACGGCGGCACGTTGTTCCTTGATGAAATTGGAGATATCAGTCCCAAAACACAGCTGGACTTGCTCCGCGTTCTCGAAACCAAACAATTCACGCGCCTGGGCGGCAATCAAATCATTCGCTCCGACTTTCGTTTGATTTGTGCAACCAACAAAAATCTGGAAGAAGAGGTGCGAAAGGGAAACTTCAGGGAGGATTTGTTCTACCGAATCAATGTTTTCTTCATTCTCATTCCTCCCCTGCGCGAACGGCGGGAGGATATTCCGGCCCTGGCCCACTTTTTCGTGCAGAAATATTCACGAGCTATGAATAAACCCATTCACGACATCTCCCCGGAAGCCATGAAACGACTCATGGAGCATAACTGGCCCGGAAATGTTCGGGAACTGGAAAATGCCATTGAACGCGCAATGGTCATTGGAAAGCCCCCGGTCATTCAACCACAGGATTTGCCATTTGCACAGGTGCTTCCTTTCGATCCGGCAACAATGGACTCCGACTCCCTTGAAGCCATTGAAAAAGCACACATTTCCGCGGTTCTGGCACGCACCCATTGGAATATCAAGCGGTCCGCTGAGATTTTGGATATTGATCGGGTTACGCTTTACAATAAAATCAAAAAATACAATCTTCAAAAGCCTTGAGAAACACGCTTTACATTGTACCTGTACACCATCCCAGGCTGGAAAACCTGGAATTACTGAAACAGGCCCTTTCCGAAGTTTTCTCCCTCCACGTGGAATTTTTAAATCTGGAACTGGATATTGAAGCCGTTTTCAATATCAGACGGCATCAATACCACTCAACGGAAATTCTGGCCTATTTGCTGGATCGGATGCCGGATGATACCGAGCGCATTCTGGCTGTAACGGATCTGGATTTGTATATTCCGATTTTAACCTTTGTTTTTGGCGAAGCGCAATTGCGCGGCCGCGCCGCAGTTGTTTCCTGTCACCGCCTAAAAAATGAGTTCTACGGTATCCCTGCCGACAACGACATTCTAATGGATCGGTTAATCAAGGAAGCCGTTCACGAATTGGGGCATACCTACGGCCTCATTCACTGCACCAACTACGCCTGTGTGATGCACGCTTCGACCTATGTTGAGGAAATTGATATTAAGGATTACCATTTTTGCCCCGCCTGCCAGGCCCTGCTTGCCGGTACGGAACCCCGGCAGCCTTAAACCCCAGGGTGCATTTCCCCGATTTCCAGGGATGATGCTTCACAGCATATAAGCCAAACCGGCATAAACCGAAAAAAACTTGGAGGGTTGTTCATATTTTCCCGCAGGGACAATGGTTAGTTTGCCCTCACCAAATACCTGAATGGGGAAAATGGGCACTTTCAGCCGAAGCCCAACCAGCGCATGCCCACCGTAGATGATTTCTTTTGCAATATCGTCCTTCAAAATCCCTTCGGCATCCAGATTTTCGGCCTTTGTTTTCAGATGATCATAAATGTATTTTTCGGAAACCAAAGGTGCAATGTAGTGCGCTCCCGCCCCGAGCCCGGCATAAAGGGTAATGGTTTTTAAAATCGGAGGAATGGCAATCAGATTTTTCTTTACGCTAACATAAAGACCCACTCTTCCGAAGGGAACATCGTACCGGGTAGTATCCTGATTCAGGGGGTTTAACACCGTGGGATTCGGACGAATATATTTGAGCGGATAGGTCGTTTTGGAACCGTCTACACTGATCTGGAGGTCGATAATAGGCAGCGTGTTGATAAACAGATCAATTCCGCCCATGATTGGGTTTTTAACCTCTTCCCGAATGACGCTAACCTGGGTCAAATCCATCAGTTTTACCGAACGCTCCAATGACGGGATCGTAAAACGATCCGTTCCGCCGTGAATACCAATACCAATTCCAAGTCCGAATTGCGCCTGGCTATTCGAGACAAAGGAACCCAAAAGGATAATCGACAAAAATAAAAATGATACGCGTTTCATGAGGTCCTCCCATTTTTGGATTGACTGTAAATTCTCCCATCTGCCATTCGGCGGATTGGCATCAACCTAAAGATTTTTTTAACAGGATTTTCAAGATAGTTTTATTTGATCCCCAAGATGTGCACTTTTTCCGATCAAAAATGAATCAAACGGGGACATCTTTCATCCTGTCAAATCCTGCCAAAATTCTTTAAATTCCTCCAACCGGTTTTTTCCAAAACCTCTAACGCACGCCTTTTCGCCACCAGCGCCACAACGGGGCGGCCACAACGAATGGTAAGAGAACGAAAAATTCTTTTATCATTCCCAAAAAATTATGTCGTACAAAAAGGCTGTGCAAAAATGTACCGGAATCCGAGGTTTTTTGCACATCCGAAAAGATCAGGATCGGAGAAATAACATACCGATTGGAAAGCGGCCAGAACAGGGGTTCCCCGAATGGAAACCGGGTATCGGCCGTTAAATAATCCAAAAACAGATGAGAACAATAGAGTAAAAATAGAAAAAGCACGCCCTTTTTATAGGATCCCAAATATTTCGAAAATATCCACCCCAGGGCAAACGCAACGAAAACGGCAGCACCCAGGCTATGGGTGGCCCCGTGATGATAAAGATTCGGATTGCCTGCAAAGAACCCCGGGATAAAATCCAGGTCGGGACTGTTGGCAAAAAACAGGCTCCACAGGTAAAAACCAATAATCTGTGACCGCGTTATCCGGGTTTGTTCTGTTTCCCCAAGAGCCATTCCTGCAAGCGAATGGGCAACGGGTGACGGCATCTACTCTTCCTCTCCCTGAGGGGTAACCAGAATTTTAATATGCTGGTCCCGGTTCAACTCCAATTCAAAAAAGCCCTTCGGAATAATTTCGTCCAAACGAATTTTGTCCGTAATCAGGGGATCCAGAATCATCTTCCCCGAGGCAATCAGTTGAATGCCTTCTATAAAATCTTTGGGTTCAAACAGCCACGAGGCCTTAATTTGCCGTTCAAAAACGAGTAAATTTACAAAATGAAAATAAATCGGTTCATCAAAAACACCCAAAATAACGGTCGTCCCCCGCTTTCGCGTTGAATTCACGGCCTGAGCGACCGAATTCTCAAAAAAACCGCTGTGTGTGCCGCCTACACATTCAAAGGCCACGTCCGCCCCCTGTCCATTTGTGGCAGCTTTTACGACTTCTACAAAATTTTCTTTTTCCGGATCAATGGCGACGGCTGTTCCCACCTCCTGGGCTACTTTCAAACGCCCCTCGGCCACTTCCGAAAGAAAGACCTCTGACGCACCCAATATGTTTGCGGCCTGTGCAACCAGTTGGCCGACCGGTCCACCTCCAACCACGGCAACCCGGTCGCCTTCTTTGAAACCGCTCTGATGAATGGCATGCAATGTAATGGCCATCAATTCACCAAAGGCAAGATGTTCCAATGGCAGCGATTTCGGTGCTTTTACACAGTTTTCTTGTGGGACAACCATGTATTCGGCAAATCCGCCATCTCCCATAAGGCCGAGATAACCCAACTTCTCACAAAGCTGGGGGTAACCGCTTTGACACCATTCGCATTCTCCGCAAGAAATCAGGGGCGACACCGCCACATGATCCCCTACGGA
>JAADHR010000136.1 GCA_013151735.1 Calditrichota bacterium
GTCTTCCCATGATCCACATGTCCGATCGTGCCTACATTCACGTGCGGCTTCTTCCGTTCGTATTTCGCCTTTGCCATTCGTTGTCCTCCTTTAGCTTTCTAATATAAAATAAAATTTCTCGTTGCCTGTCGCCTGTCAACACGTCTTCCGAAAAAGAGAGCCCACGACCGGGATTGAACCGGTGACCTCATCCTTACCAAGGATGTGCTCTACCGACTGAGCTACGTGGGCACTTATGACTTAAGGCAAAACGACTCACCCAGCTTTTTAGAATAACAGACAACTTAGAGCGGGAGACGGGATTCGAACCCGCGACCAACGGCTTGGAAGGCCGTGACTCTAGCCACTGAGTTACTCCCGCAGACAAAAAATAGTGGAGAGGGGAGGATTCGAACCTCCGAAGGCTTCGCCGGCAGATTTACAGTCTGCTCCCTTTGACCACTCGGGAACCTCTCCACAATCTATCGTAATTACTCTAATTTTTTTTTACGGAATAGAGCCGATGAGAGGACTCGAACCTCCGACCGGCTGATTACAAATCAGCTGCTCTACCAACTGAGCTACATCGGCAACACATTGATAATTAAGAAGTAATACTTTATCCCATTAAGAAATAGGGCATAAATGCCCTTGAAAATACAGCTTAATAATATAATAATTTTTTTCCAAATGTCAAGTAAAAATTTAAATATTTCATATTTTGAAGAGCGGGGGAAAATATTTTTCAATTTATAAAATTACCGCTGGTTATTGCAACGCAAAATGAAACCCAAAAGTTTCACTAATAATGTAATTCTTTAAGAAACTTTTTTTGTAATCCGATTTTTTCGACAGGAATGGGTATGAACCCGCGCGAGAATAAAATGGAACCTCTTTTTATGTGAAAATCACCTCTCTTGAGTCCTGCAAAAACCGAATCCTTATCGGAAATAATTAAGTTTCCGGCAAAAAGCGATTTGGCTTCGGGATCGTTTTGTCCGCAAAAGATGTATCCTTTGGCAAAATCAATGTTCAAATAGTAGGGGTCCCATCCTTTGGGTTTTTCTTTGCTGTGTTTGCAGAGAAGTGAATCGCCAATAATATTGTCTCGCACGGTGGTTACTGCGCGAAAATCGTAGGCGTAAAAATCAAATAAATCCATCCAGAAACCGCCGCAGGAAATATTGCGAAGAATTTTGTTGTTGGCCGGAACAGCGGGATTGCCTTCTTTTAACGTCTTCAATTCAGGGTACTTTTTGATGTAAGGCGGTTCAAAGGCATTCACCTGTTTCAGGCGGTCCCAGAGGGTTGTAATCGTTCCGTCAAAATAATTACTGGCCCAACCCAGGCCCCGGGCATCCAGAACGATGGACGGGCGGCACGCCACAAAAATATTATTTTCAACCACGTTGTCCCGACCGCCGCCAATGAGCACGCCGCGTGTGGTTTTGTAGTAAATGTTTCCGTACACCTTAAATCCCGAGGCAAAATCATCCAGATACGTAGCCACTACACCGTGGAGACCCGGCCCCTTGAGGTGGTGAAAATAATTGTAACGAATCACGTTACCCCGCCAGGTGTAATCGCGGCCTGTGTGGATGGCACCGGCGTCTCCGGTTTCCTGACACAGGTGATGAAATTCATTGTACTCAATCAGATGATCATTTCCGCTCAGATAAATTCCTTCATGGGGCGCATCGTGGATCAAATTAAATGCCACACGATTTCCGACGCCATAAAGCTTCACCCCATACTGTCCCGCGCGAATCCACTGGCTGTAGTGATGAATGTGGTTGTTCACTACAAAGCTTTTCCCCGGCGTCAGGGTTTTCCGATTCCCGGAATCCAGATAAATGGCCCCCATGCCCAGATCGAAAAATTCACAATCTTGAACGCCGTTTTCACTTCCCCCCTTAATCATCACAGCCTGACCGCCAAGGTGGGTAAACCTGCAATTGGAGATCACATTGTTTCGGCCTCCCAGAATACGAATACCCTCACCCGCGGAAAACTCAAACCGAATATTCGAAAGGGTTACATTCTCCGTGCTTTTCAGAATAAGAAACGGCTTTCGGAAAACCGAAAGAAGGGTTTCCGAAAGGGCCTTTGGATCCGGGGGATAATAATACAATTTACCGGTTTTGCGGATCAAACACCACTCCCCCGGCCGATCCAATTCTTCCAAGATATTCAAAAAATAGTAGCGCTGATTTTTGGTGTACCCATAGTGATGGTGCGGAGGGGCAATGGTGATTTCCTTTTTTTTCCTATTAATAAGGCGCACCCGCTGATACGAATCGGACCAGTCCCACGTCCAATAACCGTGCATGTAAATTTCGTTATCATCGGACCACCGATTGGGCCGGTTTCCGGAGTAGGCAATTCGTCCGTAATGGCGTCCCACGGGAACCCCGTTGTAGCGCTTTTCGCGTGCCAAGCCCTTGTTAAAAAGGGTGTCTCCCGTCTGAGGAACATCTGCAATCCGCAGCCACCCGGTGTTTGGAAAGCGGGCAATGGGCATTTGGCGGCCCTTGTAGAATAAAAGAACCGGCGGCGCGCCCCGCCGTGTGATCTTTCCAAAATCGGTTATTCCGAGTGACTTCAAATCGGCAACCACAATTTTTCCGCGCGCCTTTTGGGGGAACCGCCTTGCAATAGCCCGGTGCCCCACAGGCATAAAATCAGTTATTCTCCGGGCACCCCAGAAGCAAACCGTATCCCCCGGAAGAGCCTGAAATTTAAGCGAACGAAGCCCCGCAGGCAAATCGTTTCCGGCAAGCGTAAACGGTTTCGTGAACAGGTAATTCCCCGAATGAAAATAAACCGTTACGTTTCCGCCGGATTTCAATTGTTTCAGTACCCGGCGAATGCCTTCCGGCGAAGCAAGCGGGCCGTCTGTTTTCGAAGTATTCGGAGTTTTCAAACGCCCGGACCAGGCGTCGTTCCCCTGAGGGGACACGTAAAAGACCGTTTCCTTTGGCGTGCAGGAAACGGCTAATAAAACAGAAAGAACGACAACAGCCCACAGTCGGCTTCTCATTTTTTGCTTCCCTTTTTCCAGGTTGTTCCGTCCTTGTGATCCTCAATTTGAATGCCCAGTCTGGCCAGGCCGTCCCGGATGTCATCCGCCAGTGCCCACTCTTTCTTTGTGCGAAGAGTCGTGCGCACATGCAGCAAAAGCTCCACCATCTGATTGAAGGTTTCCTCCTCTACTCCGCCGCCCGCTCCACTGGATTCAAACAACCCCAAAAAGCTGTCAAATTCTGTAAATGCCCGGCGGACAAACGCCAGAATCTCTTTTTCGTTGTCCGAAAGCGATTCCTTCTCCAGAATTTTATTGGCCTGTTTGCCCATTTCAAAGAGCTGACCCATGGCTCCGGCTGTGTTAAAATCGTCATCCATTTCCTCAAGAAAACGCGTTTTGTTGGCCTGAACAGCCTCCCAAACGGTCTTCTCATCGGCCGTCAGTGACTCCGAATCGATCCCCGTAAATTTTGCCTCTCCAATAGTATTCTCAATTTTTTCAAGCGTGTTCAGCAGGCGATTAAGTGCGCTTTCCGTTTCTGAGAGGATGTCTTCGGTGTAATTAATGGGACTCCGATAGTGCTTTTGCAGGAAAAAAAGCCTGATGGCTTCCGGTTTGTGGCGTTTCACCATCTCGCGGGCCGTGAGAAAATTGCCCAGGGATTTGGACATCTTCTCACCGCGAATTTGCAGAAAACCAATGTGCAGCCAGTAGCGGGAAAAAGGCTTACCGGTCGCCGCTTCGCTCTGGGCAATTTCGTTTTCGTGGTGCGGAAAAATCAAATCCTCTCCCCCGGCGTGAATGTCCAGGGTGTCTCCCAAATACTTCATGGACATGGCCGAGCACTCGATGTGCCACCCGGGACGCCCCCTGCCCCAGGGGCTTTCCCACCAGGGCTCCCCCGGCTTGGCCGCCTTCCAGAGGGCAAAATCCAGCGGGTTGTGCTTGCGTTCGTCCACTTCAATTCGCGCACCGGATTGGAGCTCGTCAATCTTTTTCCCGGAGAGCTTGCCGTAATCCTTGAACTGACTCACATCGTAATACACATCGCCGTCAATCTCGTACGCAAACCCCTTATCCACCAATTTTTTAACGAGAGCGATCATTTCGTCGATGTGAGCCGTGGCGCGGGGATTGACATCTGCCGGCAAAACACGGAGTTTCTGGAGATCTTCCAGATATGCCCGGGCGTAACGCTGAGCGACTTCCTGTGCGGATACGCCTTCATCGTTGGCTTTTTTAATGATTTTATCATCCACATCCGTGATGTTTTGCACGTACAGAACCTGAAATCCCCGGTACATTAAGTACCGGCGAAAAACATCAAAGGTCACAAACGGACGGGCGTTACCGATATGAAAATAATCGTAAACCGTGGGACCACAGGCGTAAAAACGAACCTTCCCTTCCTGCTGCGGAATGAACGTTTCTTTTTTCTTTGTCAATGTATTGTAAACCCGAATGCTCATTTTCCACTCCCAAAAAAGTTAACGCTTTTCCCAAAATAGGTTTGGCACACACCCCGTTCTTCCCGAGGCAGACCACCCCTCTCAAGAGGGGATTCTTTCAGCCCTTGCAAAATACTAAAATCTTACCAAAAACAACACATCATTTTT
>JAADHR010000137.1 GCA_013151735.1 Calditrichota bacterium
GGGATGAAATTCCGAATTTCAATAGCCAAATAAATTCCAAAATTCAATTATCAATAACCAAAACAAGAGAATCTCCAAAAAACACCGAAGGCGTTGAACATTTGTAGATCTTAATTTCACCCAAAAATATTGGTTCTACTGGCTTTTTTGTAGATTTATTTTCTTAAAACACAAAAAGCATTCCATTCTGACCCTCCCTCTGGCCCTCTCCCTGAGATCAGGGGGGGAGTCAGGGGGTGGGTTCAAAAGAGGCCGTGCCTCACTATTCAGGAATATTGCTTTTCCCATAAAAATTTCAGTAGAGTCCAAAATATTAAACCTTTTTTTACTGTGGTGTGTATTATTTGAAAAATGCAATCGGTTGCAGGCGGAATTTTTGAATATTTCATGTAAATCGCGGAGGAGAACATGAAAAAATCACTGATCTTCGTCTTCTTATTAGTTGCAGCAGGAGCTTCATTCACCCGCGCACAAAATCCCACTCACACCCTGATCATTACCCGAAATACAAGTACCGACACCCTTCTTCAACCCCTTTTGGGCGTCATTTCCGGCCCGCTTCCGGGAAACGGCTCACCCGCACCCGATTTGACCCCGCAGTTTCAGGACATTGGCGTCACAAGCATTCGAAACAACGCCTACTGGGACGACCGACTGGACATTGAATCCATTTTTAGTTGTCCGGACACCAGCACCTACCCATCGTGGGATTGCGACCCGGACAATGATGCGTACTACCATTGGGGACCCAGCGATACCCTTTTCCAGAGTTTTATTGACGGAGGATTCGAACCCTTTTTCCGTCTGGGAGGGGAGGCGCACTGCAGCGTTCGTGAGCACGATTTTCACGGCCCCCAAAACGAAATCCAGGAAGACCACTGGATTACCGCTGCCCTGAAGATTGCCCGGCGCTACACCCATTGGCGGGGGAATAAATCGCCCATTCGCTATTTGAACATCTTTACCGAATGGCCCAACAAAGAATTCTGGGATCGGTCGGACCCGGAGTTTATTCACTTCTGGGCCAAGGCGTTCAAGGCCGTCAAATCGGCTTTCCCCGGCTATAAAGTAGGCGGGCCCGGTTTTTTAGCGCCAACAATGAATGTGATTAAGGGGGAGACCACGCACAATCCGGCCATTGCCTTTTTGACGGAATTGTACAATCAGCAGTTGCGCCCCGATTGGATCGGCTGGCATCTGTGGCAAAATAATCCCGAGCGCTATTACCAGGCCGGGCGCCAATTTCGGGATTTGCTGAATGGCGTCGGGGACTTTGCTTCGGTCCCCTGGGCCGGAACGGATTTTTTCAAAGGAGTGGAACTCATTTGCGACGCCTACGGTGTCAATCCGTATGAAGAAAACAGTGCGGGAGGATTGGTTGAATTGCCTCGCACCAAACTAAACGAGTTGATGAACAAAAAAGAGGGCGCGGCCATGTTTACGGGCATCTGGATTGCCCTCCAGCAAACCGATGTGGTGCGAGCGTATTACTATCACGCAGGAGATGCCCTTTCTGACCCCAGTGCCGGGCCCAACGACCAAAACATGGGCTGGACGGGTCTTTTCTACGGCGATCCCCGGGGCTCGTACAAACCCAAGGCCCTTGCCTTCCGCCTCTGTTCTCAAATGGTGAAAAATTACCCTAAACTTTTAAGCAGCGATTTTCCCTCGGTGGGAACGGACAGCTTGAAACTGTGGGTACTGGCAGGAAAGGGAAAAAGCGGCTATGGTGTGCTTATTTCGAATACGGAAGAACAGGCCCAAACCTATTCCCTGATTTTGGAAGGTGTACCGGTTCGCCCGGCCAATTTTCAGGTAGAGGTATACCAGGTGGACGACACCAATGACGGACGCACACCCATACGATGGACTGGAGGATCGTTTGAAATTCCGGCTGGCACCGTGCAGATGCTGGTTCTGAAGCGTGGCACAACCGGCGTCCGGGAAGCCGCCGCGGAACGTCCCGTCACCCCCACATTGCTGACCAACTACCCGAATCCTTTTAATGGGGTGACGACCATCCGTTTTTCGATTTCCCGGCGGGCTCGTGTTCGACTGGACATTTTTAATCTGACCGGGCAAAAAATTACGACGCTTTTTGATGGGGTTCTGCCGGCCGGCGAAAAATCGGTTTTCTGGGACGGAACCAACGCAAAAAATGCGGCGGTGCCGTCCGGCACCTATTTGTGTAAACTGGAAATCGACGGAAGGACACAGACCCTTCACAAATTGGTTTATCTGAAGTAGAGTAACGTGCCGCCGAATTTGCAAGAGGGATAAGCTATCAAACCTGCCTGCCCCAGTTTTGGGTTTTGTCAAAGGAATTCGCCCGCTCCAAAAAGCGGAAAACATTTCAAAGGGATGGCCATAAGGTTAATATTTTCATATTTGCTCGCTCCTTTTGCTGAACGAGGCAGGATGGACCTTTCCTTCGACTGGACGTTTCTTACTTGATTTTGAAGAAAGAATGTCCTATATTTAGAACAAAATTTTGTGTATCTTCGGGGCCAGGTGAAAATCCTGACCGGCGGTGAAAGCCCGCGAGTTGCTCAGGCGACAGATTCGGTGAAATTCCGAAGCCGACGGTGACAGTCCGGATGGGAGAAGGTGCACGGAGCATTTGGTATAGCCCAAAATGTACCCAATAAAGCCCCGAAATTGATTCGGGGTTTTTTGTTAGATGGAAAAAGCCAATGACGGATGATCAAAAATGGATGCGTTTGGCGCTCAACCTGGCCCGGAGGGGATTGGGTCAAACCTCACCCAATCCCAATGTGGGTGCCGTGATTGTCAAAAATGGGACGCTGCTCGGGAAGGGCTACCACCGTCAGTTTGGTGGTCCCCACGCAGAAGTATTTGCGCTCCGGGAGGCCGGTGAGGCGGCACGCGGCGCCACCCTGTACGTGACGCTTGAGCCTTGCTCCCACTACGGGAAGACGCCTCCCTGTGTCAATCGGGTGATTAAGGCGGGAATAAGCCGCGTGGTCATTGCTACACCCGACCCCAATCCGCTGGTCAACGGCCGGGGCATTCGAAAATTGCAACAAGCCGGGATTGCCGTGACCGTTGGGGTAGAGGGCGAGAAGGCGCGCCAACTCAACGAACCGTTCTTCACGTTTATGGAAACCGGACTTCCGTTTGTAAGACTCAAAATTGCCCAAACCCTGGACGGCAAAATTGCGACCCCGACGGGTGATTCCCGCTGGATTACAGGAGAAGCATCCCGCAGGCTGGTGCATCGGTGGCGCGCGCAAATGGATGCCGTTTTGGTGGGAATTGGCACCGTTCTGAAAGATAATCCTGCACTCACCGTGCGGATGGTTCGGGGAAGGAATCCCCGGCGGGTCATTTTGGACCCCGGATTACGGGTGCCGCTTTCGGCCCGAGTCGTCAGTGACGGGGAAGCCGCCCGAACGATTCTTTTTACCGCCGCGGCCAATCGCCAGAAAATTAGTGCATTACAGGGAAAAGGTGTGACCGTTTTTCAGATTGAAAAAAAGGCTGACGGCCATTTTGATTTAAAACAGGTGCTTGAAAAACTAACAGAATTGGGAATCATTTCGGTTTTGGTCGAAGGGGGAAGCGGGGTTTTTTCCTCGTTTCTAAACCAAAAGGCCTTTCACCGGCTGGCCGTGTTTCAGGCCCCCAAAATTGCAGGCAGCGGATTGGGACCCTTTGACGGCATTGGCTTTCAAAAAATGGAGGAAGCCATTCCGCTAAAGCTCCTGAAACAACGGAAAATCGGGGAGGACGGGCTATTCGAATTCAAGCAAATAGCCTGATCATAAATTTCGAAAAAAATCTCTAACAAAATAGAAAATCAATTCCGAAACTCATTGAGTATAAACAGGATTAAAGCTATGTTTACAGGTTTGGTTGAAGACGTTGGCACCGTGGACACCATCCGAAATGAAGGAGCCGGGGTACGGTTTCGGATTCGGGCCCCTCACATGGCCGGAGACCTGGTGTTGGGAGAGAGTGTCGCCGTGAACGGTGTTTGCCTAACAGTGATTTCTGCAAGTCAGGAATCATTTGAGGTTGATGTTGTTAAGGAAACCCTTTCAAGAACAACATTAGGTCAATTAAAAATCAATGATCCGGTCAATCTGGAGCGCTCGTTGCGCCCCTCTGATCGTCTGGGCGGCCATTTTGTCCAGGGGCATGTGGACGGTGTGGGACGCATTGAATCCTTTTCACGCGAGGAAACCGGAAATTTCAGGCTAACCCTTCATTTGCCGGAAGATCTGAGGCCGTTCGCTGTTGAGAAAGGTTCCATTGCCGTTGACGGTGTCAGTCTCACAATTGCCAAGATTCTGGAAACGGGTGTGGAACTAGCCGTGATTCCTTTTACGCTGGAGCACACAACATTTCGCACGAAGCGGCCCGGGGATTCCGTTAATGTGGAAATGGACCTTTTGGGCAAATACGTGTATCAATTCCTGAAAAACCAGCACGCCGCAGAGGATTCAAAAATCACTGAGGAGTGGCTGAGACAAGCGGGATTTTAGCAATGGAAATACAGAGCAAGAGACTATTTTTAAATCTCTGTGGTTTGCTTTCAAGCCGCGAATAACGCGAATTAGGGGACGTGTAAAATCTTTGGAAATAGAGGATTCTTTTAACGATCAATAAAGGAACAGATTAGATGAGTGATTTTAATACAATTGAAGAGGCTGTTGAAGCCATCAAAAAGGGCGAAATCATTATTGTGGTGGACGATGAGGATCGCGAAAACGAAGGCGATTTTATCATGGCGGCGGAAAAGGTGACCCCGGAAGCCATTAATTTTATGGCCAAACATGGGAGGGGACTCATCTGCGTGGCCATGACCCCCGAACGGCTTCAGGACCTCGATTTACAACCGATGGTTACGGAGAATACAGCCCATCTGGGAACGTCCTTCACGGTTTCCGTGGATGCCAAAAAGGGCGTAAAAACAGGAATCTCGGCCCACGATCGGGCCAAAACCATTCAGGTGCTGATTGATCCTCACACACGGCCCGGGGATCTGGCCCGCCCGGGGCACATCTTTCCATTGCGTGCCCGACGGGGAGGGGTTCTCCGGAGAGCCGGACATACGGAAGCAGTCGTGGATTTGGCACGCTTGGCCGGTTTGTACCCCGCAGGTGTGCTGTGTGAAATTATGGACGAGGATGGTTCGATGGCCCGCGTTCCCAAGCTGCTTGAAATCGCCGGGAAATTCAATCTGAAGATTGTTACCATTCGTGATCTGATCGAATATCGGCGCCGAAAAGAGCACCTGGTTCGGAAAGCGGCCGTAGCCAATCTCCCCACACGGTTTGGGCTGTTTGAGATTCACATCTACGAAAGCGATATCGATCCCAATGACCACGTGGCATTGGTCAAGGGAACCATCAATCCGGATGAACCCATTCTGGTACGGGTTCATTCTCAATGTCTTACGGGAGATGTGTTTCATTCTCTCCGCTGCGATTGCGGTGATCAGCTGGAGAAAGCGCTGCAAATGATTGCCGAAGAGGGCAAGGGGGTACTTTTATACATGCGTCAGGAAGGACGCGGAATAGGTTTGGCAAATAAGATTAAGGCCTACCATCTCCAGGAACATGGAAAGGATACTGTGGAAGCCAATGAGGCTCTTGGATTTAAACCGGATTTGCGCGATTACGGAATCGGAGCACAGATTCTGATAGACCTCGGTGTTCGGAAAATTCGATTAATGACGAATAATCCCAAAAAAATTGTGGGATTAAAGGGATATGGACTGGAAATTGTGGAACGGGTTCCCATTGAAGTGAAGCCCAATCCCATTAATTTAAAGTACCTTGAAACCAAACGCGATAAGATGGGTCATATTTTGAACGGATTGGCCGCAGAAAAGGATCCCCAAAAGAGCAAATAAGCGACAGGAATGGGAATGAGCCAATCCCTTACAAAATAACCATGGTGAATGGGGTTGAGCCGGCATTCCCCTCAACCTTCAGAAAGGGTGTTTGGGGACGAAACAATAAGCAAGGCAAGTCGTTAAACCCGTCCGTGCAATAAATCAAGTTGGGGTGGCCTTTTTAAGATGCGTAATTGCCAGCCTCACGAATTAAATCTTGATTTTTAAAGGGATTCATTTTACATTTAAATCAACTATTTCAGGAGGGACTATGCCAAAATTACTTGAAGGCCAATTAGAGGCAACCGGGAAGAAATTTGGATTTGTAGCCTCGCGGTTCAACGAACTCGTGGTTCGAAAACTGGTTGAAGGAGCCACTGACTGCATTGTGCGTCATGGCGGGGCCGAAGGGGATATCGAGATCGCCTGGGTTCCGGGGTCGTTTGAAATCCCGCTTGCTGCCCAAAAAATGGCGGCCTCCGGCCGGTACGATGCCGTGATTTGCCTGGGAGCCGTTATTCGTGGGGCAACGCCGCATTTCGAATACATTGCCGCAGAAGTAACCAAGGGAATTGCCCAGATAAATTTGCAAACAGGTATTCCGACCCTCTACGGAATTATTACGTCCGACACGCTTGAACAGGCACTTGAACGCGCGGGCACCAAAATGGGCAACAAGGGTTGGGATGCGGCGCTGTCAGCCATTGAAATGGTCAATCTGCTGTCACAAATTGAGGGAAAGTAATGTGAGGTATTTCGGACGATTACGTGGAATCGGGTGGGTAGTCCTGTTTTTTTTCCTCGGTGTACAGTTGGTGTGGGCCGATGTGGGGGATTGGAAAACGTTCACAAACAAATCACACATTCGTGATCTCACGTCCTGGAACCAATCCATTTGGTGTGCAACGAACGGCGGAGTCGTCGCTTTTTCACCCAACGGCAAGGAAACCCTTTCGCTGACGAATACAGAGGGATTAAGTTACAACGATGTGTCTCATATTGCCGTGGATCACACGGGGAGCCTCTGGTTTGGCTTCACAAATGGGCTCATCAATATTTACAATCCCCTGAACAAAAGCCTTAAGATTATTGATGATTTTAGTCGCAATCAGATAAAGGACATCGTGCCCCTGGGAGACAGCGTTTTTATCGGACTCAATATTGGGGTCAGTCTCTTCCTGCTGGACAAGATGGAAGTGAAGGAAACCTACAAGAATCTTGGATCGTTTCCTATTGAAGTGGCAGTCAATGCCGTGGCTGTGGATTATCCGTACATCTGGGTGGGGACACCGAATGGTATTGCCCGGGCAGATTTGCGTCAGGTCAATCTGAAAGCGCCTCAAAGCTGGGAAAACTTTACGACAAACGAAGGGCTGCCTTCCGATGGAATAACGGCGTTATTTGCGAAAGGTCAAACCATTCTGGCCGGAACCGATTTTGGCGTGGCCCAATTCGAGGGAGGACGCTGGGTTTATGCGTCTCAGGGATTGGGAAATAGCCAGGTTCAGCAGTTTTATCAGAAGGATCATACAATTTACGCGGTGACCGAAACCGGTCTTTACAGCTACCAATCTTCGGGGGAATGGAAGTTAGTTAAGGGACACCTGAATCGGGTCACGTCTGTTGCTGTTGATTCAACCGGAAATTTCTGGATGGGAACAGACGGTGAGGGAGTGACCTGGTATAATCCGCAAAAGGATTCGACAAAAATCCTGGTGCCGAATGGCCCCGGCGGAAACAATTTCAAGGCGCTTACAATTGATCAACAGAACACGCTGTGGACAGGATCGGCCAATATTTATGGATGGGGATTTGGCCGTTTCGATGGCCAAACCTGGACGGTCTTTAATCGAAAAAACTCAAACCTTCCTTCTGACAATGCGGAAGCGTCTGCTGTGGATTTGGCGGGTCATGTGTGGATGGGCACCTGGGGAGGCGGGGTTTATTTGGTTAAGGATAATCATATTCAGATTTTTAATCCTTCTACGGGGCACTTGGCGGGTATTCCTGTTGACACAAAATACGCTGTCGTTACAGATATCCAGGTTGAAAAGACAGGAACCGTCTGGATGCTCAATTACTACGCCTACAACCATCAGGTTCTGGCCGCCATGACGCCCGATTCTCAGTGGGTCTACTTTTCGGATTCCGAATTGGGGTTGTCGTCGGATAAAGTAACCTGTTTGTTGATTGACCATCGGGGGTGGAAATGGATTGGCACGGAGAACAGCGGGATCAGCGTTTTTTCCGACAACGGCACCCCCCTGGATAAATCGGATGACGAGATTATGGGCAATCTAACGACGGCCGACGGACTCGAAAGCAACGCCATTGCGGCGATCGCTGAGGACGATTTCGGGGCCCTCTGGATTGGGACAAAGGAAGGCCTGGATGTCTATCTGGATGGTACCGTCCAGCCTCGCTACGGCCTCATTACGAACGACATCAATTCCATTACGATTGATCCGCGAAATAACAAATGGATTGGTACAAGCGCGGGATTGAGTGTCTTGGATCCCGACGGCTATCGCTGGACCCACTACACGACGGAAAACAGTCCCATTGCCAGTAATAACGTCCAGGATGTGGCGTTCAATCCCCGAACGGGCGAGGCCTTTATCGGAACGACAAAAGGGCTCTCACGATTTGTGACCCCGTACACGGCCCCGAAAAATGACTTATCCGAATTGCGTGTCTATCCCAACCCTTTTTTGGTGGGGTCGGGAAATGAAAAACTCATTATCGATGATCTGGCAAAAGAAAGCAGTGTTTTTATTTTCACCGAATCCGGGAAAAAGGTGAAATCGTTCCCGGAGGAACAGGTATTGGGTGCCCGGATATCCTGGAATGGCCGGGATGAAAAAGGCACTCTGGTTTCCAGTGGTATTTATCTGGTAGTCGTGACTACTGCAGATGGAAAATCGAAAGTGGCAAAACTGGCTGTGGTGAAGGAATAGCGGGTGAGAAGGGGGAATCCCGAATTGGGAAGTAAATTTATAACCTGAATTTGGCTTTTATTTTTTCAAAGGATTTAAACGTGCAATACCGGTGTGACCAGAAATGCTAACCTCACTGTACATTAAAGACTTCGCCCTTTTTGATGAAGTAATGATTTCATTCCAAAAAGGGCTAAACATTATTACCGGTGAGACGGGTGCCGGAAAATCTCTCATAGTTGATGCGCTGAATATGCTTTTGGGGGAAAAAACGGATCGCTCAATTCTTCGGAAAAATGCCCCAAAAGCCATCGTGGAGGGTGTGTTTTCCCTTTCTCTTCCCGAGATTACCGTATTCCTCAGTGAGCATGATTTGGACATCCTGGATCATGAGATTCGGGTCAGGCGGGAAGTCCATGCCTCCGGCCGGTCCCGGTCTTTCATTAACGATACCCCGGTGACTGCCGAGATTCTTCGCGCATTCGGAGAATTGCTTGTGGATATTCACGGGCAACACGAGCATCAATCGCTTCTTAAAAACGAAAAACACATTGAATATTTGGATGCTTTTGCCGGCCTCCAATCTCAGGTACAGGAGATTGGGGCGAGTTACCGAAAAATCCGTTCACTCAAAAAGGATGTACAGTTTCTGATTGAGAAAGGCCGGCAACTTGAAGAGCGCCGGGACTATTTGCAATTTCAACTGGATGAAATCAAGCGAATTCAGCCTTTGCCCGGAGAAGATGAGGCATTGGAGAGAGAGGAAAGAATCCTTGCGAATAGTGAGAAGCTGTTTGGGTTGAGTTCGGATGCCTACCAGCTTCTGTACGAAAACGAGCCTTCTGCCTATGAGCTGTTAACGCGTGTTGAAAGCATTCTTTCGGAATTACAGCAAATCGATAAACAATTTGAAGAGTTTGCACAACTCAGCACGGAAGCAAAGATCAATGTGGATGAAATTGCGAAATTTCTTCAGCATTACACCACCCATTTCGAATTTAATCCGGAACGCTTGGAAAAAATTCGAAATCGTCTGAATACACTGGCTCGTTTGAAGAAGAAATACGGATCGACTATTGAAGATATCCTCGAAAAAAAGGCTGCAATTGAAAAGGAACTCCGGCTGGTCGATTCGGTAGAGGATGAAGTGGATCAGCTGAAAAAGAAAATAGACGCCGAAATTCATCGGTATACTGAACTTGCAGAGATTATTTCCGGTAAGCGAAAAGCGGCCGCGCAAAAACTTAAGCTCGAAATCGAAGGGCTTCTGAAAAAATTGGGCATGGAAAAGGCTGTTTTCCGCGTTCAGGTAGAGCCCCTTTTGGAGCCAGATGGCTGGGTTAAAATAGGTGAAACGTCTTATCAGGGAACAGCCAGAGGGATTGATCGCGTGCGGTTTTTCTTTTCGGCAAACCCCGGTGAAGCACCGCGGGAATTGTCCAGAATTGCTTCCGGAGGAGAAATCTCCCGAGTTATGTTATCCATCAAGTCGGTGTTGGCTGAGAAGGATCGCATTCCGGTGCTGATATTTGATGAAATTGACAACGGTATTTCCGGACGGATTGCACAAACAGTGGGGCGGCAACTGCATGCGCTGGCAGAGAGTCACCAGATTATTTGCGTTACCCACTTGCCCCAAATTGCCAGTGCCGGAGATGCACACTATACGGTTGAGAAAACGTTTGAAGCGAATCGGACGCACACGAAGCTGCGTGCTTTGAATGAGAGCGAGAGAGTAGTTGAAATTGCCAAATTAATTGGCGGTGAAAAAATAAGTGATGTCAATTTAAAAAGTGCTGAAGAGCTGTTAAAGGCCTTTGAAAACTCCTGATTATCTGTCTGAAAAAAGAGAACAACCATGTATAAATTTGTCATAAACGGCGGACGAACGCTTCACGGGCGGGTACCCGTCAGTGGCAGCAAAAATGCCACACTTCCACTCATGGCGGCCACGCTACTGGCAAGGGGGAAATATGTGATTACCAATATCCCCCTTCTACGGGATGTGACCACCATGAAGCAACTGCTTGAAATCATAGGTGTTTCCGTTGAGTTTGAGAATCACCGCATGGTTTTGGATTCCTCTCATTATGACAAATTAGAGGCTCCTTACGATCTGGTTAAAAAAATGCGGGCTTCCATTTATGTATTGGGGCCGCTACTGGCAAAAAATGGCTATGCGAAGGTTTCTTTGCCCGGCGGCTGCGCATGGGGGCCGCGACCGGTGAATTTTCATATTGAAAGCCTGAGGAAAATGGGCGCTGCCATCGATCTGGAAAACGGATATATCGTTGCCCGGGCCAAAAGATTGAAGGGGGCTGTTATTGCGTTTGACTTCCCGAGTGTGGGTGCAACCGGAAACGCGATGATGGCGGCTGCGCTGGCAAAGGGAACCACCGTTATTCAAAATGCGGCCATGGAACCAGAGATTACCAATCTGGGGGAATTCCTAAATGCCATGGGGGCAAAAATTAGCGGTCTGGGAACAAATCACCTGGAAATTGAGGGCGTGGACGAACTGCACCCGGCCGATGGAACAGTGATTCCGGATCGAATTGAAGCGGGAACGTTTCTGATTGCCGGAGCGATTACGGGGGGAGAAATCACCGTAGAAAAGGCCGAGGCCAAGCACCTCACGGCAATTCTGTCAAAACTGGGGGATACAGGTGCCCGAATTTCAGCGGATGAATCGTCCATTACATTGCGTGCAGGAAAAATAATCCGGTCCGTCAATGTTTCCACAGCCGTTTATCCGGGTTTCCCCACGGATATGCAGGCCCAATGGATGGCATTGATGTGCGTGGCTGATAAAACAAGTGTGATTACCGATACGGTCTACCTGGATCGGTTTGCCCACGTTCCGGAACTCATGCGCCTTGGGGCAAATATCACACTTGATGGCAATGTAGCTGCGGTGACAGGCGTGAAGAAACTGACCGGGGCAACGGTTATGTCAACGGACCTTCGGGCCAGTGCTTCACTTATTCTGGCCGGGCTGGTAGCCGAGGGGAAAACAGAGGTTCTGAGAATTTACCACATCGATCGTGGGTATGAGGCCATTGAAAAAAAACTGCAGGCTTTGGGGGCAGATATTCAACGCGTCAGAACGGAGGAGTTTTAACCCTGGGGTCTGAACAGGACCGTATCCCTTTTGATCAATTTCTAAATTGCCAGCGACGACAACACAAGGATAATATTTGAATTCTTTCAGATTCTCTTGCCATCTGCGATTCTTCACAGCGATTGAGATGTTGGGGGCTAAACGCAGGCCCTCTTACACGCTTAATTAACTAATCCTTAGTATTGTTTCCATAAAATCTCTATTCGCAAAAATAGGAAAATATTCCAAAAATAATCCCAAAAATAAGAATAATTCCCATGGCCCGTCTGCTGCTCTGACCATTCAATAAATGGATATATGTGTGTAAAATAAAGAGTAAAGGACACAGCGAGATAGACAGGCACGCTATTTGTAATCTATAGTAAAGAAAATAGAAATTCGAACACAGAAGAAGAAGGCCCCGTCGATGGAACTCACTATTGATGCAACGGAACCCATTTACACGATAGGAATTGCCGCTCAGAAACTTCACGTTGCCGTTCCCACGCTGCGCATGTATGAAAAAGAGGGATTACTCATTCCCCATAAAACCAAAACGGGACGGCGCGTCTATTCCGCAAATGATCTTGTTTGGGTTAATTGTATTCGTCGAATGATCAATGAAAAAGGATTGAATATTGAGGGAATTCGAAGGCTGCTTTCATTAATCCCGTGCTGGGAAATAAAAAATTGTCCCCCCGAAAAGAGACAGACATGCCCCGCCTATCAAAATAGTGAAAAGCCCTGTTGGATGCTTGCACAAGAAAAAAAACGGGTTGCTCCTGAAGTTTGCCGGTTATGCCCGGTCTATTCAAAGGCACTGAAATGTGATAATATGAAAGCATTTTTAAATGAGATGAGAGCCATTAATCCATAAGAAACAAAAAAGGAGAGTTTAAATGAGGACATTGGATAACGCACGGACAAAATGGTTCCTGGTTTTCTTTTTTATGGCAGCCATACTCATGGCAGCGGGTTGTGCTCCGAAGGCCGTTCGGGTCATGTATGAGAGGCCGGAGTTCAAACCCGAAAAGGTGAACGCCCGGCAGGTGATCGAAGAAGCCAAGAAAAAGGGATACGATCATGCGCTTCGATTTGAAAAATATGGAATTACGTCCTACGAGGGACCCAAAACCTGCCTAAAATGCCACAAAACCATCCGGGTTCAAAATCCGGATACAGGGGAATGGGAAGATGTGAAAACAATGGACAATGTTGTGGAATCGGTTCACATGAAGTGGTATTCGATTCCTCAATACACCTATGACGTCCATGGGAAAAAGGTTAAACTTCCCATGGGAATGATTGATCGCGCATGCGGTATCCCCGGAGCACAGTCAGGGATTGCATGGGCTCTTCAAATAAAAAACCGGGAGGACGGGAAAATCTATTCAGAGGGGTGTGGACAGTGTCACATTGGCGGAACGTACGGCCCCCCCGTTTATCGAATGATGCGGGAAGTGTCGCCCATGGGAAAAATCACAAAAAATGAAAAAGAATCTGTGGATTGTCTGATTTGTCATGCCAAAGAGTATGACATTTCCAAAAAGGTCGTGGTGAAGGATGAGCACGGCTACCGCTGGGCACAAGACAGAAGTCTCAAAGCGGCCGTTAGCGTTGGAATACCAACCACCTGGAATTGCCGATTGTGCCATGATCATAATTTTATTGGAGATAACAGTCCGGATAACGTCAAAACCGCCGCCGGAACCCATTCTATTATCCATCAATACGTGAAGCGCGGCAGCCCCTACACACCCAAAGAGGATGTTCATGCGGCCGCTGGCATGAGCTGTTTGGATTGTCACAAAACCTACGGCCATTTTATTGCAAAGGGAAAGAAAACGTGCGATTTGGTAGCAAACGATTTGCCTCAGGTGTCACTCACGTGTGAACAGTGCCACACATCTGCCCCGCATAAAAAGAATGAAGATATAGCAGACATCCTGAATACACATACGGAAAAAATATCCTGTACAACCTGTCACATCACCGGTCTTCCGGATAATAATATTCGGTACAATGACTGGCGGCATCCGGTTTATGAAGACGGTTTTTATGTTCCAAAGCCAACCATCAAAGGGGGAACAAAGGGCGTTATGGCGTTTTGCTGGTTTGACGGTACAGGCGGCATAATGGCCACACCTAATGGCAAGAAAGATGATGGCAAATCCAAAATTACGCCATTCAAGCTGTTTAATGCCATGATGACCGAAGATTCACACAATGCAACGCCAACCCAACAGGGATGGATCCTTTCGTTCGATACCAAAACCTACATGGAAACAGGAAATCCCGAAAAAGCCATTCAGGTTGCACAAGATAAACCCTACATGAGGATGTTCTATGGCCTCCCCATGAAGATCATGTTTATGGATGAACTGGCCCGTGATATGGGGTTTAAGTCCTGGGATCGATCCTATTACAAGCGCCCCGTGAAGGATCGCTATTTCTGGACGGAGATGCGCTCTGACGGCTACCTGATGCTGGACCACGGTATCAAGGCCAAAGGACGATCCTGCAACGAATGCCACTCAAAAGACAGCATTCTCAACTTTAAAAAACTGGGTTACTCGCCGGACGAGATTGAAGCACTCGAAGAACCGAGAGAATAGAAAAAGACATCCCTGTTTTCACAAAAGATTCTAAAAGGCCCCAACTTGTTTGGGGCTTTTTTTTATTTCAGGAATGAAAGAATTTACCAAAGACTAAAAACGGTTCACCCAAACGAAGCAGATAAAATTAATGTTGATTTTTTCCATCTTTTGTGTTAAGATGAAAAAGCAGTTGATAATCATTACTAATGCATTCAAACAGGGAGTATTTGTGAATCCAAAGAAGATTTTTCGATATGCAGGGGGCAGTGTGGCGGGGGGTGTGGCGGGGTTATTTTCTAAGCTATGCTCTTCGCTGTTCGGGAGGAACCTGCCCGCTCTCACGGAATTCATTTACGGGCATTTTTATTGGGGTCGTTTTGGGGCTCGTGTTGGTTTGGGAGGGACCCCGGCGGAAAAAGCCGGAATCCAAATAACCTAAAAGATTCATTAGCCACAAAGTCAAAAAAGCACAAGGGTAAAAAAAGATAAATCAGGATTTATTGAAATAGGAAATCGATTCAAAACAAACTGATTGCTGAATATTTTAATTATAATAATCTTCGTAACTTAGAGTTTTTGTGGCGAAATTTTGTAAATAATACAGGACAAATATCGTAAAATACTCAAAATCCTAATTTTCATCTTGCTTTTTAAAAATGGAAATTGTAAATTAATTAAACTTGGAGGAAAACATGAAAGCAAATGTTGGAAGTACGGACCGGTTGATCCGAATTCTTCTCGGAATTATTTTTTTAGTCCTGGCCTTTGCAGTATTCGCAGGTACATTGAAGTGGATTTTTATTGTTCTTGGAATTATTGCGCTTTTCACCGGTATTGTTCGTTTTTGCGCCCTGTATCCATTGCTTAAAATTAATACGGCCAAAAAGGAATAGGATTGTAAAACTGACTGTAATTTATTACAAACGTTAAATTAGGAGGAAATGAAGAATGGCTTTAATGATCACCGAGGAATGCATCAATTGCGGTGCTTGCGAACCGGAATGTCCCAATGAGGCGATTTACGAGGGCGGCGTACCGTGGGAATTGAATGGTGAGACCCACGATCCTTTATCGGATGATATTTATTATATCGTTCCGGATAAGTGTACGGAATGCGTCGGATTTTATGACGAACCGCAGTGTGCAGCCGTCTGTCCGGTTGATTCCTGTGTGCCTGATCCTGATCATGTGGAAGACCATGACACGTTGTTGGCCAAAGCCAAGAAGCTGCATCCGGATCAGAGTTTTGATTAAAGATACGAATTTAGCCACTTATAAGGGATTTCTGAACGATGGTCAGGAATCCCTTTTCTGTTTCAGAGATTAAAGAAATGAACACGCGGAGCCAAGAAGAATAAAAAATGGTTGTTTCGGGAACCAAAATAGTTCCTCCTGGAACGGGCCGTCCCCATGTCAGCGAATATGTTGCCCGATACCTTCTGCGGCAAGTTTCACGGGATAATTCGTTCAACGCATTTAGAATAGGGAAAATAGATGACTGGTTCTTCAGACGATAAAAATCTTATCTGGACGTCGGATCATTTTCCAACAGAGGAAGATTTCCGAGATTTTCGTCAGGCAGGGGATGGGGTGCTGGCCGTGGACGAGAATCTGATTGTAATCAGCTTCAGCGAAGCCGCTGAACGGATTTCCGGAATAACCAGCGATCAAATTGTGGGGAAATCCTGCTACGATGTTCTGAAAATGCCCATCTGTCAGAAGGATCAGTTAGTGGGGCAAACCCTGAAATCAGGACGCATTTTCTCCAATATAACAACCACGCTTCGACATGCGGCCGGCGAAACCCTTGAAGTGGTGGTTAGCGTTTCTCCATTAATGAGCGTTGAGGGCGGAATTGCTGGTGCGGTCCTTTCCTTTCGCGATCTGACTGAAATGGACCGCCTGGCGAGTGAACTCCTGATTCGAAATCGGGAGCTTTTGCGCGAAAGAAATAAGCTGACGGCCATTCTGAACAGCATTACCGACGGCGTTTTTACAATAAACACGGATTGGCAGATCACCTCTTTTAACCTTGCAGCGGAAAGAATTACCGGATATTCCAGCAACGAGGTTCTTGGCAAACACTGCTGGGAAGTTTTTAGAGGGAGCAACTGTGACACAAATTGTCCCATGCGGAGGGCCCTCCAAACGGGCGAACCAACCTTTAATTTGGAGGTTGAAATTGTTTCCAGAGAAGGAAAAACGATTCCTGTAAGCGTAACCAGTTCTGCCCTGATCAATGAAAAAGGAGAGGCCAGCGGGGCGGTGGAAACCTTTCGCGATTTGTCTCCATTGCGGGAACTGAAATCAGAATTGGAAGAGCGTTACCGATTCGACCAGATTATCGGCAAAAGCAAACCCATGCAGGATTTGTACGATCTTCTGGAGGACGTGGCAGCCACGGATGCCACAGTTCTGGTCCAGGGTGAAAGCGGCACCGGAAAAGAGCTCGTTGTAAAAGCTATTCATTTTAACAGCTTGCGGCGTTCGGGACCGTTTATCAGCGTCAATTGTGCCGCGCTTCCGGAAACCCTTCTGGAAAGTGAATTGTTCGGCTACGAAAAGGGTGCATTTACGGGCGCCGTTCGAGAAAAACCCGGTCGATTCGAATTGGCCGATGGCGGAACCCTCTTTCTGGACGAAATCGGCGAGATGAGCTATCCCTTGCAAGCCAAGCTCTTACGCGTATTGGATGAACACGTGATTGAACGTGTAGGCGGCATTAAATCCATTCGGGTTGATGTTCGAATTGTGGCCGCAACCAATAAAAATCTTCGGGACGCCGTTGAAACGGGCGCTTTCCGGCAGGACTTATTCTACCGCTTGAATGTGGTTCCCATTCATTTGCCCCCGCTTCGGGAACGGAAAGAGGACATTCCCTTGCTGGTAGATTATTTTATTCAGAAGTTCAACGAAAAAATGGGGAAACGGATTCGCGGCGTTTCATCGGAGGTTTTGCGAATTTTTATGGATTATAATTGGCCCGGCAACGTAAGAGAACTGGAGAATCTCCTGGAATTTTCTTTTATTCAGTGCAAGACGGAGATCATTACCGTTCAACATTTGCCAACAGAGTTTCAAAGGAATTTCAACACCCTCCGATTGACACAAGAAAAGCCGGGAGAGGCACTTCTGGAATATGAGAAAAACCTGATCTACCAAACTCTCATTCAAAATATGGGCAGCCGCGTAAAAACCGCCCGACAATTGGGAATGAGCAAAGCCACCCTCTGGCGAAAAATGACAAAATACGGTTTGTTGAAAAAAGACAAAACGGATTGAGTGAAGCGGCCTTGCCCGCCACTCAATCCGTTCTTGAACTTATTGAATTCACTCCACACCCCACTAAGTTCACTCATTTAATTTCAATCAAATCAATTCGTGAAAATTCGTGAAATTGGTGGGCAACGCTTTTTAGGGCAGACTCATTGTTTCATATGAAATTGAAGCCCCAGTTCCACATTCCTTCCGGGCATGGGATATCCCTCTTCCATTTGATAGGCCTCATCTGTGATGTTTCGGAGGGCCACTTGCACATCTGCCCACCGATTCAGGTGAACACGCCCCAGAAGATCCGTCACAAAAAAATCCGGGAGCTTTTCGCGATGGTTGTTTTCGCTGTACAGATTGTGTACCCACACAGATTTGATCCCAATATCCACTCTCTTGTTCCGGAAGGTGAGGAGATTGACCAGCTTATGCTGCGGATTGTAACCCGTCACAGAACCGACATCCTGATGCGTAAAGGAAAGCGTGTTGTTGATGTGAGCGGTTAACCGCAACTTAAGGGAGGTTTCAACTCCCGTAAAATCAAAGGTTCCCACGTTTCGGAATTTTTTATCCGGGAAATAGAACTGAATGAGATTTTGCCCCTTTAACCGGTAAGCGGCTACATCCACCTGAATAAACCGGGTGGAGTAGTTTACACCCATCTCGAAACTCTTGCTTGTTTCGGGCGTCAGGTCGGTGTTGGAAGGCGGATACAGGTAGAGCTGCATCACGGAGGGAGATCGAAATCCCTGACTAACATTGGCGCGAAGCGAGAGGCTGTTATTGGCCTGAAAAACCAGTCCGATGGAGGGAACGGATTTAAATCCGTAAACCTCGTGATGATTCAAACGGTATCCCACAGACGCAATAAGCTTTGAAAACAGCATTTGTTGGGTCAGGAAATAGGGGGCCCATTCCAAAACACTCCAGGATTTATTCCGATTGAGATCCGTTCCACCGTAGGATCTGAGATCAAATCCTACGACGGTTTGATTGTTTTTCCACGGTGAAAATGCCTGACTGAATTTTGCACCGTTTGTAAAATCGTCGGAGAGATAACCGTCGTAGATGGCATGATGACCGTCGCTTCGGTACACCAGAAGCTCGGTATGTCCAAGAAAAGATTTACCTTTCAATTGAAAGTCGTATCCGCTGCGGGTAAACCGAAACCAGTTGTTCGTTAAAGGATGACTTTCGGGCCCGGGGTCCAGCCAGAAGCCCCGATAGCGCTTAACCGATGCCTGAATGCGCCAGTCCGGCAGGGGAGTGGCAAAAACCTTGGCAAAAAAATCGTGGGCCTGATATCCGCCGGTTTCACGGTTGCTGTCCGTGCCATATCCGTTCCAGTAGACAGCAGCGCCCAATCGATCGGAACTGTAAACTTCTTGAATATTAAAAATGCGTTCGCGGAAGCTCCCGGTGGAGAATCGTACCGAAGTTTTCTTTTGATTGCGAATATCCGGTGTTAAGAGATTAATTACGCCGCCCGTGGCGTTTGAACCGTAAAGCACCGATGCCGGTCCGCGCACAATCTCAATCCGACTGACGAGGTAGGGGTTCAATGCATTGGAAATGGGGTGATCAAAAATCCCCATCATGGTTGGACGTCCGTCAATCATCGTAACGGCATTCGTCCCCCGGATCAGAATTTTGCTACCACTCAGATTCTTCGAGCCGGCCGGCCCGCTCTGGCTGACCGAACCCAGCGTTCCGAATTGAATGGATGTGACTCCCGGAACCTCATCAATAATTTGCCCCAGATTTTGAGCCATTTCCATCCGGATTTCCCCGGCAGGTAAAACGGACACACTGATGGAAAGATCCCGTGTGGATTGTGGAATCTTTGTGGCCGTAATCACAACGGGGGCCAATTGGTAGGTTGACGTAACGTGACGGGATGTGTCGCTCCGGGCAGGTTGCCCGGCCATCGCCGCAAGGAATCCGGAAAATACAAAAATCCCGACTAAAACGACCTGTTTTGCGAATCGATTCATCTTAGAACCCTCCTTTTCCTTAATCTGACTGCATTCAATCCTGCCGTCTCCGGACGGAGCATTGTCATGTGATTTGAGTTTTCGAAGGTTCTTCGTGAACCGAATTAGGGAATGAAACAAAAGAAGCAGACGACGAAACGGCTAAAATCCCAATCCGCTGGCAGATCAGGACGATTGCTTTCCTTCCTTAAATTGGAGCACTTTCTCCACAATCTGACGAATCATTTCGGGAAGGCTGTCGCTGTTTTTTCCGACCACGTCCACATTGCACGTGGTAATGGGCAAAACAATTTTGTGCGCCGGTGAGGATGCCACGGCTTCGGCAATGGCAGGAGTTACTTCACCCAGCATGGCATTTGCCAGAAGTATGCCGATGGGTCCGATAATCAAATCGACCCGCGGTGCATTCCGGCAGATGGCATTTTCACCGGAGGCCCCTTTTTGTGCCCCGGATTTCATCATCTGGGAGGTGGCAATGGCATTTGTACCGAATGCCAGAATTTCATCTTCGGATGAAAGATTTTCTTTTAATTTTTGAATAATACTGCTTCCAAGGCCCCCTCCCTGGCCGTCAATAATGGCAATTTTCATAGTGAAATAATTTATCCAAAATAGTCCCGAAAATCAAGACGGAAATCACAAAAATAGTCCTCGACCTGTTCCAAAGGCCTTTTCCTGCGTCTTGAGTTTTTCAAATCACCGGTGGAATTTAGCCATCCACACACCGATGGAATCCTGCACGGCGCGATAGGGCGAAGCCGAACCGACAAAGTTCTGCATCAGCATGGAAAAGGCCCAGACGTCTCCATCCTGTGTGGGCACATAGCCTGAAAGAGACGACACCCCCCGAAGGCTTCCGGTTTTGGCCCGCAATTTTCCCTGAGCAGCCGTTCCGATCATCCGCTTTTGAAGGGTTCCGTCTACACCTGCAATGGGCAGAGAGGTCAGGTACTCGGAGGAAACGGTAAAATCGCCGTACATGTGTGCGAGTAATCGGGTGATGAGATCGGCATTAATCACATCGTAACGGGAAACCCCCGACCCGTCGACAACGAAGTAAGACGTGGAATCGATCCCGATGCTCTGCAGAAACTGCCGCATGGCCTGAAGGCCCTTTTCGGCCGTTCCCGGTTCTCCACGTGTAACCGCCCCCACGGTTTTTAGCAAAAGTTCGGCTGAGAGGTTGTCGCTGATTTTATTGGTGTTTTCAACCACATCGCGCAGCGGATGCGATTTATGAACGGCCAGCGTTTCAGCCGCGTCAGGCGATATGCCCTTTAAAATGTGTCCGTCAATTTGAATGCCATTTTTTTTCAACAGCTCACCAAAAACGGTGGCCGTGTAGCGTGTGGGATCTTCAATGTTGAGCGTGATCTGATAAGGCGGCGCATTCACGGGGAGCGTGTCCTTAACGGTAATGACATTCTCGCAGGTCATCCATTTACGGGAAATTTTAAGGCTGTTAGCCTGAGCCGAATCACCGGTTACGCCATTATTTTCGACCGTAACGTAGTGTGTTTGAGGGAAGATGAAAAGCTTCACTTTATCGGAGATTTTTTCAGAGGGTTTGGCCAGCACATTCACGCAGTTGTCATTGAGCGTCAGGGCGCTCAAATGTGCGGCGTAATCATCCGGATCGTCATCCCACATCCAGCCTTTTCCGCGGGGGAGACTGTCCAGTGCCGCAGCATCGGCCACGAGATTTCCGGTGATGTGAGAGATACCGTCTACCTGCAGTTGATCAATGAGATCTTGAAGGTCTTCAACCACCAGGTCGGGATCGCCGCCGCCTTTCAGGTAAAGGTTGCCCGTGATGACGGAATCACCGACACTTGCGCTGTCTGCCAGCAAACAGGTCTTAAAAGTAAAATTGGGACGCAGAAGGGTCAGTGCGGTTGCCGTTGTCAACAATTTCATATTGGAGGCCGGATTTAAAAGGAGATCGCTGTTGCGATCGTAAATAACCGTGTGGTTTGTGAGTGAAATTATCTTTACGGCAGCCTGTGTTTCTTTAAAGAGAGGTGTCGTCAGCAGCGAATCGATTTTTTCCTGCAGATTTTTTACCGGATTGCGGGGCTTTACCCGTTCTTTTTTGGGAACGACACCGGCGCAGGAGGTAAAAAGAATGAGTCCTGCAAGAATTAAAATCGTCCTAAAAAACAGCCTGGAATAACCTTTGTTCATATTAACACTCCTGCCGATTTTGTTTGAAGATAGTTTGGATTGGTGGCAGTTCAATTCTCTTTGTTCGGATTTTGTGCCCAATTATTTGTTTCTCTCGAATCGCGTCGTTTTACGATTCGCTATCATTTTAACGGTTTTGCAAATAAAAATCAAGGCCTTTTTAAATTACTTTAGAAAGACTTGCCAAGAGCAAGAAAAAATTGTAATTTTAAGTAAACTGATTCTGGGCCCTTGAGAAAAAAGTCCACTTTCATAAAAAAGGCCGGTTTCTGTTGGAACACGCCCAGGCGTGACGGAAACCGCAGGTTTTGGCGGATTGGGAATCTAAAAAATGAAACGACGAGAATTTTTGGAAGTATCCGCTTTGGGGAGTGTGGGGTTGGGAGCACCCCTGGTGCCTCCCTTGATTATCAGAAAGAAGAAGAACGGCATCAAGGATTTAATTGATCACAAGCACATTTTTGTGGCCAAGGAAGCCCGATTCTACAAAAAGTTAGAGCACGAGAAGATTCAGTGCGAAATATGTCCCCGGAAATGTGTAATTGACAATATGGAACGGGGCTTTTGCGGAAATCGGGAAAATCGGGGCGGAACGTATTACGTTCTGGCGTATGCCAATCCCTGTGCGGCCCATATCGATCCGATTGAAAAAAAGCCGTTTTTTCATTTTCTGCCCGGCACACAGGCCTTCTCCATTTCCACCGCAGGCTGCAATCTCGTATGCAAGTTTTGTCAGAACTGGCAAATCTCCCAGTTTCGGCCCGAACAGACCGAGAATATTTACCTTCCGCCGGACAAAGTGGTGGAAATTGCAAAGGATCGAAGGGTAACCTCCATCGCCTATACGTACGCCGAGCCGGTGGTCTTTTACGAGTACATGTACGATACGTCTGTGGATGCACGGCGCGAGGGTATTCGCAGTGTCATGGTTTCTGCCGGATTCATTAACCCGGACCCGCTTCGGAAGCTGGTCAAACGATTGGATGCCATTAAAATCGATTTGAAGGCCTTTACGGAAAAATACTATCACGACATCTGTTCGGCGGAGCTTAAACCGGTTTTGAAAACGCTGGAGGTTCTGCATGACGAAAAAATCTGGTTCGAAATTGTGTACCTTGTGGTTCCCACGTTGAATGATTCGGTAAATGAAATTCGGCAAATGAGTCAATGGATTGTGAAAACGCTCGGACCCGACGTCCCGCTCCATTTTTCTCGATTTTACCCGCAGTACATGCTCAAGAATTTGCCGCCTACTCCGGTTTCGACTCTGGAAAAACTCCGGAAAACGGCCATGGAGGCGGGAATCCACTATGTTTACATCGGGAACGTTCCCGGGAATCCGGCGGAGAGTACGTACTGTCCCCATTGCGGGAAACGCCTGATTTACCGGATTGGTTACGAGATTATTGAAAATAAGCTGAAGAATGGTAAATGTCCCTACTGTGGAACCAAGATACCCGGCGTGTGGTCGTAGGGCAGAGAGGAACTTATCTCCACAAGCGATCACCACATGAATTGTGCTGATTGGTCAAAGATGGGCAGGATTTTTTATACGATCACCCTGCTTCAACGGGGTGAAAGATTAGTGGGACTTAGAGAGCGGATGAGGAAATGGAAGAAACGGGAATAATTCGTGAAGTTCATGGGGACGAGGCTGTTGTTGAGCTGACACCGGTATCATCGTGTTCAAGCTGTGCGCTTCATTCGGTTTGCAATCCCAGTGAAGTGGAGAAGCCCGTGTTAACGGCAACCAATCCCATTCACGCAAGAGAAGGGGATTGGGTGAAATTGGAAATGAATCCCGGAGCGGCCATTACGTCTGCCTTTTTAATTTTTATTTTCCCCCTGCTTGGCTTGGCTGTGGGGTACGTTGCGGGACACGCATTCGGGCGTCTGGCTGAGATCATTGGGAGTGTTCTGGGGTTTGCGCTGTTTCTGCTTGTCGTAAAATTTTTGGATCCGGTTCTAACCAAAAAACGCGCCTTTAAGCCCATTGTGATTCAAGTGTTGAGCAACAGCCTGCCCCTGAATATTGAAATAAAAGATAAATCTCCCAAAAACTGACGGGCCAAAAAGGAGGGTAAAGCGATTGGAATTTACAGTGAATGCCCGGGTAATTTGCACGAAGTGGGTTTTTGTTCTGGTTTTGCTTCTTGTTTCGATTGGACAGGCTTCCGGAATGCTGCCTGGCGGCAAAAACGTTCAGGCCCATCGCTCATTTTTTCGCCTGCCGGTTTCAAATGGCTGGGTGGCGGCCACCGTTAATGTCAGAAGCCAGTCCATTGATGGGTTCTGGCCGCACATTTACAGAGCCATTGATGAAACCCACCCGGTTAAGAACCTCATAAAAAATCTCTCATTTCAGATTTCCATCAACGGACAGAAGGTTTTGTTATCCGACTGCAAATTTAAGGAAGCCCGATATTTAACAGGTACGGGAATAATTCGTGCAAATTATGTGTGGAAGAGCTGGCCCATTGAATTGACCGTTTTTTCCCCCATGAGCAGACGCGGGGCCTCTTTTGTCGTCATCGTTCAAGTTGTTTCCCCGGAAAAGAATTCTCAAAAGGATCTGCAGATTACCTGCGTACCCGCACGTCTTCCGACTATTCACATATCGGAATCTTCGGAATGGACCAGACAACGGCTTTTTCAAAAGATGTTCATTTTTTCTGTTCAAAAACGTTCTTCCGACTTTTTAAGATGGGCACGAAAAAAAACACCGCAGGATGTTTTGCATTCGGAAATGATGTGGTGGAAGACCTGGCAAAAGCAGTCCAGAATCCCAAAAAATCTCACACAAAGCCAGCGACACCTTTTTTTGCAATCCCTGGTCGTACTTAAAATGGCGCAGTGCCGGGAAGAAGGGTTAGCAAAGGGGCAAATTCTGGCCAGCCTTCCGCCGGGCATGTGGAACATCGCCTGGGTGCGAGACGGTGCCTATTCCATTGTGGCGCTCGCTCGATCGGGACATTTCAAGGAAGCCCGAATGGGACTCCAATTCATGCTCCGGGCCAAAAGCGGCTTTTATGAGCATTTTATCTGGAAGGGAAAGGATTACGGTGTCGGGATGCCGTACCAAATTTCCGTTTGCCGTTATTTTGGATCGGGGAAAGAAGAAAGTGATTTTAATGAAAACGGCCCCAACATCGAGCTGGACGGGTTTGGCCTTTTTCTCTGGGCAATGGATGAATACGTTTCCCGTTCAAAAGACGTGGCTTTTTTACGGGAGAATTGGAAGGAAATCCTGGAAAAAGTGGCCGAACCGCTTTTAAGGTCGAGGGATTCTCTGGGGGTCATTCGGGCAGAATCCGGTCCCTGGGAACGGCACCTGCCCGGGGCTCATTTTGCCTACACGACGGCATCGGCCATCAACGGATTTAGAGCGGTGAGCCATTTGGCCGGACTTTTGAATGATGAACCACATCACCAGTTTTATGCCAACGTGTCGGCTGATTTAACGCAGCATTTTTCAAGAGTCTTTTTGGATTCCACCCGTCACATTCTCAAGGGTCGGTTGGAAGGATCGTTTCCCGGGACATTGGATGCTTCTGCCATTGAGGCTTTCAATTGGGCTGTTTTCCCCCCGGACTCCCCGCTTTCCCGGAAAACACTTGCCGTATACCGCAAAAATCTGCACATCAAAAACCGGTCGTTTGGTTTCTGCCGCTTGCTCAGCCCGGACTGGTATGATCGTCAGGAATGGGTGTTTGTGGATTTCCGGATGGCAAAGGCGCTTCGGGCTGTGGGACAAACAAAAGATTCTCAGCAAATTGTGGCTTGGATCGAGGATCAGGCGGCAAAGAATTTTGATCTGATTGCCGAATTATTCGAAGAAAAAACGGCTGACTACAAAGGCGCCGTTCCCATGGCCGGATACGGCGCAGGGGCCTATATTCTTAATTTTTTGGAATAATAGCGTCAGAATTCGCCGAATTTGTATTCGTGGTTTTTTCATATAAAATGAAGGAGAGTGCCAAATGAAGATTCAAATTGAAAAACCCGATGAAAAAAGGATCAGGGAATTGGGCATCAAAAATTGGCCCGTCTGGGAACACGGTGTGGGCAGTTTTCCCTGGCATTACGATATGACCGAAGTATGTTATGTTTTGGAAGGAAAAATTAAGGTTAAAACGGATGAAGAAACCGTTGAATTTGGGCCCGGTGATTTGGTTACATTTCCCAGGGGGCTGTCCTGCGAATGGCAGATTGAGGAGCCGGTGAAAAAACATTACACGTTTCGATAGGCTTACAAGATTTTTTGTGGAAGGTGTCTTTGGCGGGTGGAGCTAAATCTCCGGATCGTTTTCCTTTAATTTAAGATAGGCGCGGTAATAAACTGTCCATTTATGAATTTCATTCAAAAGATATTTTCCGCCCGGGTGAAGTGTTCCGGATTGTTTTTTTTGAAGCATTTCCGCGGAACTTAGGTGGTATTTGTTTTCCAGTTTTTTTAGATTGATCTTGAGATCTTCAATAAATTCGTAATAAATCGGTTTTCTTTTTCGAACTGTTTTCATAATAAGGCTGCTCAAATGTAATTGAATTAAACGATTGAAAAGGGTTTTGCGGGAAACCCTGCTTTTCAGCTGTATTTACGCCATAACCGGGTAAATATAGTAAAAAAACCCGACATTTTCCAGAGCGAAATTTCAAAAAAGTTTCCTTTTGGTTCACTTATTCAATCCCAAAAAAATCAAATACTTTTGAAAAAATTATGACGCCGGGGAGATTTAACTTGATTTTTTGAAAGTTTCTAATTAATTTCTAAATGGATTTTTCTTTAAATCTACAATAGACAAAGGATTCCGCCTTAATTGCATGAGGGTTGGTGGAAGATCAAATCCAAACATAAATCATTGAAAGCTCAATGGTAGCTTTTTCCTCAAATAGAAGGATTCCTCCTTTGGGAATTTCTTGTCTCTCTTGCAGGTGTTTCTCTATTTCCTTCAATTCACAGAAATATTTCCAGAATAAAAATATTAATGATGGAGGCATGACATGTTAATCCGCAAAGAAGATGCCCTTGAGTATCATAGTAAGGGTCGCAAGGGAAAAATTGAGGTCAAAAACACGAAACCTTGCGCCACTCAACGGGATTTGTCAATGGCATACACCCCGGGTGTTGCTGTACCGTGCCGCGAAATTGCGAAAAATAAAGAACTTGTTTTTGAATATACGGCCAAGGGAAATTTAGTCGCCGTTGTTTCGAATGGAACAGCCGTTTTGGGGTTGGGAGACATTGGGCCGGAGGCGGGTAAACCGGTCATGGAGGGAAAAGGGGTTCTGTTTAAGCGTTTTGCCGATGTCGATGTATTTGATATTGAAATTGACTCGCATGATCCTGATGACATTATCAAGGTCTGCAAACTGATCGAACCTACTTTTGGAGGAATTAATCTGGAAGATATTAAGGCTCCCGAATGTTTTTATATTGAGGAAACCCTTAAAAAGGAATTAAGTATTCCAGTTTTTCATGATGATCAGCATGGAACCGCCATTATTTCCGGGGCGGCCTTACTAAATGCTCTGGAGCTTACGGGTAAGAATATCAAAAAAATCAAAATTGTTGTAAATGGTGCAGGTGCGGCCGGGGTGGCTTGTGCCAAATTTTACATCCAATTGGGGGCCAAAAAAGAAAATATTATTATGTGTGATTCCAAGGGCGTCATTTATAAAGGCCGAAAAGAGGGAATGAATCCTTACAAGGAGCAATTTGCGGTCGAAACAGACAAGCGGACACTGGCTGAGGCATTGGAGGGAGCGGATGTTTTTATTGGAGTCTCAGTGGCCAATGTGGTGTCGAAAGACATGGTTAAATCAATGGCCGATCATCCCATTATTTTTGCGATGGCCAATCCCGATCCGGAGATCACGTATGAAGATGCAAGGGAAGCCCGGCCGGATGTCATTATGGCCACCGGTCGATCCGACTATCCGAACCAGGTGAACAATGTGCTGGGATTCCCCTTTATTTTTAGGGGGGCTCTGGATGTTCGCGCAAAGCACATTAACGAAGAGATGAAAGTGGCGGCTGCCCATGCGTTGGCTGATCTGGCAAAGGAGGATGTCCCGGACTCCGTTATCAAGGCCTACGGCGGACAGCCGATTACATTTGGCCCGGAGTACATTATTCCAAAGCCGCTCGATCCGCGGGTGCTTTTGTGGGAGGCGCCGGCTGTGGCAAAAGCAGCAATGGACACGGGGGCTGCACGGATCCAAATTGACCTTGAAAAATACAAGGAGCGTCTGGAAGCCCTTCTGGGCCGTTCCCGTGAAATTATGAGAATCATCCTGAATAAGGCCCGCTTGAATCCCAAACGGATTGTTTATCCCGAAGGGGAAGAGGAGAAAATCCTGCGGGCGGCACAGATTGTAGTGGATGAAAATATCGCGAGGCCTGTTCTTCTGGGTCGGGAAAAGGTGATTCGGGAAAAGGCCAAACTGCTGCATCTGGAGCTTCGGGGTGTGGAAATTGTGGACCCCTGGCATTACCCGAAACTGGAGGCGTATGTTCAGGAACTGTATCGCCTGCGCCAACGCAAGGGGGTTACACTGGTCGAAGCCCATGAATTAATGCGCAATAAGAACTATTTTGGGTCGATGATGGTCCATTTCGGCGATGTGGACGGGTTGATCTCCGGGCTAACCATGCACTATCCCGACACAATTCGTCCGGCTTTGCAGGTCATTGGCATGCGGGATGACGTGTCGCGGGTATCCGGCCTGTACATTATTATCGGTGAAAGCGGCGTTTACTTTTTTGCAGACACCACGGTCAACATTGAACCGACCGATGAAGAATTGGCAGAAATCGCCATTTGCTGTTCAGAAATCGCCAAGCGCTTTGATGTGGAACCGCGAGTGGCCATGCTGTCGTTTTCAAACTTTGGAAGCACCCGGCACCCGAATTCGGAAAAGGTGGCCAGAGCGGTTCAAATCATTAAATCCCGGAAACCGAACCTCATGGTTGATGGCGAAATGCAGGCGGACACGGCGGTTGTCCATGAAATTATCGAGGGAACCTATCCCTTCAGCGATTTGAAGAAACCGGCCAATATTCTCATTTTTCCGGATCTTCAATCCGGAAATATTGGTTACAAACTGATGCAGAGAATTGGAAATGCCGATGCTATCGGTCCTATTTTAATGGGCATGCGGCGTCCTGTGCATGTGCTCCAGCGCGGTGACGAAGTGCACGATATTGTCAACATGACAGCCATTGCCGTTGTGGACGCACAGGAACTTCCGTCGATGCGGTGTAAATAGATCAAATCCAAATGAAAAAAATGGAAGCCGGTTTTGCCGGCTTCCAGAATTTAATTGGAGGTGATGTTTATGAAAAAAATCCTCGTTGTGGAGGATGAAGATAGCCTTCGGTTGCTGTACCAACAGGAATTGGAGCAGGAAGGCTATGAGGTTGTGACCGTCGAATCGGGCGAAAAGGCCATTGAGGTGCTGGAATCCGGGCCGATTGACCTGGTGGTTCTGGACATCCGTTTGACGGGAATGAATGGCCTGGAAGCTCTGGAAGAGATGTTATTGAAGAATCGAAATCTGAAGGTCATCATCAACACAGCTTATGCCAACTACAAAGATGATTTCAGCTCGTGGTTAGCCGATGCATATTTGATTAAGTCGTCCGATTTGAGCGAATTAAAAGAAACCATTAAGAATCTACTGGAAGACAAGGAATAGGACATCTCTCATGAACGTTGGCGTTCTGAAGGAGGATTTTCAAAAAGAGGGCCGGGTGGCTCTGATTCCGGCCACAGTAAAGGCCCTTGTTTTGAGAGGGCATGCCGTTTTTGTGGAATCAAAGGCCGGCACCAAGAGCCGATTTCAGGATGAGGACTACATCAAAGAGGGGGCCCAAATTGTTTATTCCAGCGATGAAATCTTTGGTCGCTCGGATATTTTGCTGAAGGTGGCGCCGCCCACCCTGGAAGAATATCAGAAAATGAAAGAAGGGCAGATTGTTTTTTCGGCGTTTAATCTGGCCATTGCCCGCCCGGAAGCCATCAAATTATTGCTCAATAAACACATTGCAGCCATCGGCTACGAAATTATTCAGGAGGACGACGGGACCCTGCCCATTTTAATTCCCATGAGTGAGATTGCAGGTCAGATGAGCATCCTGTCGGCTTCCCAGTATTTACAATCCAATTATGAAGGAAGGGGGGTGTTGCTGGGGGGAGTTGCCGGGGTTCCGCCTGCGATGGTTGTTATTCTCGGAGCCGGTGTGGCCGGCACCTGTGCGGCCCGGACCGCCCTTGGGCTGGGGGCCCAGGTCATCATGCTGGATCGGGATATCAATCGTCTGCGGCGTATCGGGGAGCTTTTTCAGCGGCGTGTCATTACGAGTGTGTCGAACCATTATAACATTGAAAAGGCCGTTAAGTTTGCCGATGTGCTGATCGGGGCCGTTTTGGTTCCAGGGCAGCGGGCACCTGTCCTCGTAAAACGGGAAATGGTTCGATCCATGCGTCCCAAGTCCATTATTATTGATATCTCAATTGATCAGGGCGGATGCGTTGAAACCTCTCGTCCCATAACCATTTACGATCCTCCGTATCTTGAGGAAAATGTGTTGCACTTTCCGGTACCCAATATGCCTGCCATGGTTTCCCGTACGGCAACGTACGCCCTGTCCAATGCCTTTTTGTCCTATTTATTGCAGGTTGTTGAGATGGGACTTGAGCAGGCTCTTCAGAAAAATCGTGCCCTCTTCAGGGGTGTTTACACGTACAAGGGGTTCCTGGTGAATAAAAATCTTTCGGAAGCGTTTCATCTTCCGTTCAAATCTCTTGGGTCTATTTTATAGGAACGGCATTTATTTATGAGTTGGATTTACCAGTATCGCGAAAAAGTGGTTTCTCCCGAAGAAGCTGTTTCGGTCATAAAAAGCGGCGATCGCATTTACATGTCGGGGAATGCGGCGACTCCCTACATCTTGCTGCATGCCCTCGCCAAACGAAAAGACGAACTGAAAAATGTGGAAATCACGCACGTCCTGCTTCTTGGGGACGACCCGCTTTCCGGGCCCGGGATGGAAGGACACTTCCGCCATCGCTCGCTGTTTGTCGGACCGGCAGATCGGAAAGCAGTGAATGAGGGGCGGGCGGACTATGTTCCGGTTTTTTTGTATGAAATTCCCGATCTCTTCTCTTCCGGAATTTTACCCATTGACGTGGCTATTGTACACACCTCTCCTCCGGATGAACACGGCTTCCTGTCCTACGGTGTTGAAACGGTGGCCACGAAGGGAGCCGTAGAAAACGCCAAATGTGTCATCGCCCAGGTCAATGAAAAAATGCTTCTGGGAGATGCCTTTGTTCATATTTCGCGCGTCTCCAAAATTGTGGAGGTCTCGGAGGATTTACCGACTCTGGAATTGGGAGAATTCTCGGAAGTCGAAAAGAAGATTGGCCGTTCGATTGCAAACTTGGTGGAAGACGGCTCCACTATTCAGTTGGGCATTGGCGGCATTCCCAACGCCGTGCTGTTCTTTTTGAAGGATAAACGGGATCTGGGAATCCATTCGGAGATGTGTTCCGACGGCATGATGGAAGCCATCGAAGCCGGGGTTGTGACCGGCGCCAAAAAGACACTCCACCGGGGCAAAGTCATTGCCACGTTCATTATGGGGACCCAGAAATTGTACGATTTTGTTGACAACAACCCCGTTTTTGAACTTCATCCGGTCAATTACACGAATGACCCCTTCGTGATTGCCCAGAATGAAAAAATGGTGGCCGTGAACTCCGCACTGGAAATCGATCTGACCGGTCAGGTGTGCTCCGATTCCATCGGCTACCAGATTTACTCCGGATTTGGCGGGCAGGTGGACTTCATCCGTGGAGCGGCCCGCTCAAAAGGAGGAAAGCCGATTATTGCCCTGCGCTCGACGGCAAAGAATGATACCATTTCGCGAATTGTTCCCCATCTAAAAGAAGGTGCCGGTGTGGTTACCTCGCGCGGCGACGTGCACTATGTGGTTACCGAATATGGCGTGGCCTATCTGCATGGGAAAAGCATTCGTGAACGGGCGGAGGCGCTCATTAACATAGCCCATCCCAAATTCAGGGAAGAATTGCTTCGATTTGCAAAGGAAAAACACTACATTCCCTGAAATCCTACCATTTTTGACCGTTTTACCGGCATTATTTATTAATTCTTGCCACGAAGACCCCAAAACACGAAGATTATTAGAATTAAAACAAGTAACTTTTCGAAACTCAATTTATTTTGCCCGTTTTTTTGTTTTAATGAATAGTCATCTATCCTTATGTTTTTTATCCCTTTGTGCTTTCGTGGCAAATGAATTTTTCTGGTCAAAAAACCTGTCAATAAAAATGATGACGGTTTAGTGAAAATGACCCAAAATGAAGGCAGGGGAAGTGTCCTCTAAAAAGAGGGGATTTAGGGGTGTGTTTTGTGTTTGCCTTGAATGTCTTCGAGTTAAGACAGAGAATTCCCCCAGAAGTGCATCAGGAATGATTCCAATTTTTTATTGATTCAAACCGATATTTTGGTTACTTTAAATAGGATTTGGGTTGAACTGCTGTGGCGAATTACGGCAGGTGAATTTGTGGATTTTGAGTTGATTTATTCGGCATTTTTTTAACAGAGATAAATAAAAGAGTTCACTCTAAAAACCACGAATTACACAAATTACGCCAATTTAATTTCACTAAAATCAATTCGTGAAAATTCGTAAAATTAGTGGGCAGAGGCTTTTTAGAGCAGACTCATGACGATTTCCGATGAGACCGATTGGGCGGGGGCAACATCCAGAATAAAATCCCTTTTCCAAAAACTGGGGTGCACTCTGGTCGGGGTGGCTCCGGTTAAAGAGTTTCCTGAATTGGCGTTCTTTGAAACCTGGTTGAATCGCGGATTTGCGGGAGAAATGGCCTACCTGCAGCGGCATCTGGAAAAATCCAAGGAGCCGCGAAAAATACTGCCTTCTGTAAAAACGGTGTTGGTTTGCGGGCAGAATTACAACACGGCCTACCCGCGTTCCACGTCTGTCCGGAAGAAAAAATCCCGCGGGTGGATTTCCCGGTATGCCTGGGGCGAGGACTACCATGATGTCCTCAAAGCCATTTTGGTGAAGGGTGCGGAGGCGCTTCGAGATGTTTATCCCGACCTTGAATTTAAGGTGTATGTGGATACCGGGCCCACACGGGACAGGGTTTGGGCAAAGTATGCGGGACTCGGTTGGTTTGGGAAAAACAGTTGTTTGATCAACCCCAAAATAGGGTCCTATTTTTTTGTGGGTGAAATACTGTGGAACCTGCCGCTTTTGACCGATCAACCGGTTGCCGATCGCTGCGGAACATGCACCCGCTGCATCGAGAGTTGTCCCACGCAGGCCATTGTGGAAAACGGGGTGGTGGATTCCCGAAGGTGTATTTCCTATTTGACCATTGAATTGAAGGGCAGCATCCCGGAAGAGATGAGAGAAAAGATTGGCAATCACATTTTCGGATGCGACATTTGTCAGGATGTGTGTCCCTGGAACCGAAGTGCACCTGTGAGTGATTTTTCGTATTATCAGCCGCGGCCCGAATTTTTCAACCCCGATTTAAAGGACATTTACCGGACGGTTCGGGAAAATTTCAGCCAGGCCTTTCGGAAATCAGCGATGAAACGCACCAAAAAGAGGGGGTTGCTTCGCAACCTTGCCGTGGCGATGGGCAATTCAGGGAATATATCGTTTGTTTCGGATTTAGAAGAATTAAGGGAATGGGACGAGCCGGTTGTACAAGAACACGCCGAATGGGCCTTGCAAAAACTGGAAAATCAAATAGAAAAATAGAGAAATGTTGAGGTAAATGAACATGGTGGATTCGAAAAAGGTTGCGTCTGATTTAAGGGAATTGATTCAGGGAGATGTTCAATTTGATGAGATTTCGCGGGTGCTCTTCAGCACGGCCGCGTGCATGTACCAGATCAAGCCCATGGGGGTCGTGGCACCGAAGGACAAAAGTGATGTGATTCAAATTGTGCGCTACGCACATGAAAATAATATTCCCATCACACCGCGGGGAGCCGGGTCCAGCCTGGCGGGACAGGCGCTGAGCTCGGGAATTATTATTGATTTTACAAAATATATGAACCAGATTTTGGAGATCAATGAAGAGAAAAATTTTGTTCGTGTTCAACCGGGGGCCATTTTTGGGAATTTGCTTGCGGCGTTGAAGCCTTACCGGAAATTTTTTCCGCCCGATCCGTCCAGCGGCAAGTTTTGCACGCTTGGCGGAATGGTGGCCAACAATTCCGGGGGAGCCCACTCTGTAAAATACGGGACGACGAAAGACCATGTTCTGGAACTCGAAGTGGTTCTGTCGAATGGAGAGTTGATTCAAACCAAACCGATTCCTGCCTCCAATGGAACGGTGAAATCGCCGTATCCGGAAAACAGTTTTGCATCCACGGTTTTTGAAAAAGCCTACCAGATTATTTCCAGTCACAAGACTGTTATCGATAAGCATACACCGAATGTTTCCAAAAATGCCAGCGGCTACAACCTAAAAGAAACGGTGACTCACGGAAGCTACGATTGGTCAAAATTGTTTACCGGTTCGGAAGGAACCCTGGGCGTGGTGACGGAAATGACGCTCCGCTTAACGGATTTACCCCGGGAACGGGCTGCTCTTCTGGCGTATTTTGACAGCCTGGACAAGGCAGGCCAGGCGTTGGTGAAAATACTGAAAAGCGGTCCGAGCGCTCTGGAAATTATGGACCGCTATTTCTTTGATTTTGTGCGGGAAAATGATCCCCATTTTGATGAAATGCTGCCCAAAAATCTGGAAGCGGCGCTTTTGATCGAATACGAGGGGGACACCCTTGAGACCGTCAGGGAGCAAATTGAAGCCCAGGAGAAAGCGCTCATCCGGGAGACAAAACTGGCATTTGGGGCAGAAGCGGCCTACGATCCTGCCGAGCAAGCCAGGCTCTGGGCCGTGCGGAGCTCGGCCTGGTCGCTGATTAACAAAGTGAAAGGACGCCGCCGGCCGCAGAATTTTATCGACGATGTTGCGGTGGATCCCGCCAAAATACCGGAGTATCTTCGGGGTCTTTACAAAATCTTTGCCAAGTACGACGTGGTTGCCATCAATTACGGCCATGCCGGAAACGGGAATATTCACGTCAATCCGCTTCTGGATTTGAAGGATCCGGCCGATCTGGAACGCCTGCGCGGACTGGCAAAAGACGTGGCGGAATTGGGAATCTCCCTTGGCGGAACTATTTCGGGCGAGCACGGGGACGGCCTTGTGCGGTCTCCGTTTTTAAAGTCTTTGTGGGGGCCGGTTTACGATTATTTCGAAGAAATCAAGGCCCTTTTTGATCCTCAAAACATCATGAATCCCGGAAAAATTGCCGGTCCCCTGAAGTTTCGTATGGATGAAAATCTTCGGTACGGGGAAACCTACAAGCGGGTTAAAACAAACACGTATTTTGATCTGGAAGAGCTTCAGGATGAAATAGAAAAATGCCACGGCTGCGGTACCTGTTTATCCTATTGCCCAATGGCCCTGGAATTAAAAGAAGAAGCGGCTGCTGCACGTGCGAAGGCCAATCTGTTGCGGCATGTGATTTCAGGCCGGCTGGATTCCTCGTATCTTTTAAACGACGATTTTAAACGGGTCATCGATACCTGTTACAATTGCAAACTCTGCCTGACCGAATGTCCCACAAATGTGGATATTCCAAGGATTGCCATTGAGGCCCGAACCTACTATGTGGAACACAAGGGACAGACGTTTCAAAATAAGGTACTGGAGCAGTCTACTCTCAACTCAAAAGTAAACAGCCTGTTATCACCGGTTTCAAATTGGGTCCTGAAAATACCGATTACACGAACTGTAATGGAAGCCGTTGTGGGCATCCACCACGAGCGGGTTTTCCCGGAATTTCGGCGGCCCTCACTGGAGGCCTGGGCACGGAAATACAAACCCGTCGACGGCAAGAGAAAAGTCGTCTATTTTGCCGGCTGCTTTGCCAATTTCAATGATGTGGACGGTGAAGGGCGGGCAACGGTTCAGGTTCTGGAAAAAAATCACGTGCGGGTTGTCATTCCCAAGTTTAAGGACAGTGGTGTGGCAAAAATTACCCTGGGCGATCGGAAATCCGTCAAAGGGGATGCCGAGTACAACATCCGGATCATGAAATATTACATAGAACAGGGGTACGATATTGTGGCCAGTTCCGCCAGCCCGGGCCTGGTTATTAAGCGAGATTGGCCCGAGATGCTGGGAACGGCCGACGCCCGGCTGGTGTCGGAGCACACCTACGACATTCACGAATATCTGTGGAAATTGTATCAGGAGGGGGATTTAAATACGGATTTCCGTCCGATTCACAAACGGGTCGTTTACCACAATCCCTGCCATTTAAAGGCGCAAAACATTATGCAGGAACCGATCGAATTACTCAAACTGATCCCGGAACTGGAGGTCGTGGAAATTGAAGACTCCTGTTGTGGAATTGCCGGGACATTTGGGTTCAAAAAACAAAATTTTGAACTTTCCATGAACATCGGAAAGCGGCTTTTTGAGAATATCAAAAATGCCGAACCCGAATGGATTACCACCGGATGCGGGACCTGCAACGTTCAGATTAAGCAGGGAGTGGGCCAGGAGGTGCTGCACCCGATGAGCATCCTCAGGGAAGCCTACGGATTGGACAAAACGTCTCCGACACTTTAAAAGTGCCGGGAACATTACTAGTTGAAAGAAAAAGATGAAGCCCATTTATCTCGACTACAACGCCACCACTCCGATTGATCCCGAAGTGGCCGAGGCCATGATGCCTTACCTGCGCGAGGCGTTTGGAAATCCCTCCAGCTCGCACTGGTACGGAAATCAGACCAAAAAGGCCGTGGAAGAGGCCCGGCGGCAGCTGGCGGATCTTCTGGGATGCCAGCCGGATGAGGTTGTTTTTACCGGCGGGGGGAGCGAATCCAACAATTGGGCCGTGAAGGGTGTGGCGGAGGCCCATCGGGAAAAGGGGACCCACATTATTACCAGTCAAATTGAACACGATGCGATTCTGAATCCCTGTCGTTATCTGGAACACCACGGATTTCGCGTGACCTACTTACCCGTGGATGAATACGGAATGGTAAAGATGGAGGCCTTCCGGGAAGCGCTCACCGACGACACGATTTTGGTCACCATTATGACGGCCAACAACGAGGTGGGAACCATTCAGCCCATTGCAGAAATCGCCCGGCTTGCGCACGAAAAAGGGATTTTGGTTCACACAGACGCCTCTCAGGCGGTGGGGAAAATTCCGGTAAACGTTAATGAGCTGGGTGTGGATTTGCTGACCGTGGCGGGACACAAGTTTTACGCCCCAAAGGGAATTGGAGCCCTGTACATCCGCCGGGGTACGCAATTGGAACGGCTTATTCACGGAGCCGGTCACGAGCAGGGAAGACGTGCCGGAACCGAAAACGTCCTGGAAATTGTCGGGTTGGGAAAGGCGGCTGAGATGGCGAAGCGTGATCTGCAAAAGAACAGGACCCACTACACCCGCCTGCGCGATCGCCTCTGGAAGGGACTTAAAGAACAGATTCCGGATTTACGGCTCAATGGTCATCCGGAAAAACGCCTTCCCAACACATTAAATGTCACATTTCCCGGAATCGATTCCAATACGCTGCTTTCGGAATTGGAAGAGCTGGCCGCATCGGCAGGAGCAGCGTGCCACACGGATGTGACCGTGCCTTCGGGTGTACTAGTGGCCATGCATGTTCCGGTTGAAGCCGCTCTGGGCACCATTCGCTTTTCTGTGGGGAAGTGGAATACGGAGGACGAAATAGACCGCGCCATTCAGATGATTACCGATGCGGTGAAGCGGCTGCGGCCGCCGGAAGAAAAATCCGGGGGAATGGACAATTCCGTTACAGCGGACATGAAAGAAATCAAATTGACCCATTTTACCCACGGCCTGGGGTGTGCCTGTAAATTGCGCCCTCAAAATCTCGAAAAAGTCCTTCAATCGCTGCCCAAAATTACCGACCCAAATGTTGTTGTCGGAACGGAAACGGCGGATGATGCGGCTGTTTACCGGTTAAAGAACGGGACGGTTCTGGTGCAAACCGTGGATTTTTTTACGCCGATTGTGGATAGCCCTTATCATTTTGGTGCCATTGCTGCAGCCAATTCCCTGAGCGATATTTACGCCATGGGCGGGCGGCCCCTGTTTGGCCTGAACATTGTGGGGTTTCCGGAAAAACGCCTGCCGCTGTCGGTTCTGGAGGAAATTCTTCGCGGGGCTCAGGACAAGGCGGCTGAGGCCGGAATGACCATTCTTGGGGGACACACGGTTGAAGATTCCGAACCCAAATTCGGCCTGGCCGTGACGGGAGTGATTGAATCGGGGAGGGTGATTACAAATGCCGGGGCCCTGCCGGGGGACGCACTCATTTTGACAAAACCCGTGGGTGTGGGCATTATCTCCACGGCCATTAAGAAGGGGCTGGTGGATAGCAGCGCGGCGGAAAAAGCCATTTTGATTATGTCTGAACTGAACCGCGCCGCCGCCGAAGCAATGATCGAGGTGGGCGCACATGCTTGCACGGATGTGACCGGCTTTGGACTGCTGGGACATTTAAAGGAATTGACGGCCGGCAGTCGGGTAGATGCGGAAATCTTTGCGGAACGCGTCCCCATTATTGACGAAGCCTACGCCCTGGCAAATGCTGGTGTGGTTCCCGGAGGAACCCTTTCCAATCTGGATTACGTAAAAGAAGTGGTCGAATGGGATGACCGGATTCCCACCGTCATTAAACGGCTTCTTTGCGATGCCCAGACCTCCGGCGGGTTAATAATTTCCATTTCTCCCGAGAAAAAACAATCTCTGATCAATAAATTGAAGGAAAAGGGGGTTTTGGAGACGGCTTACATCGGAAATATTTTGGAGGCCGGTACGGGACAGATTCGTGTGAGGCATTGACCCCGATTCGAAGAATGGAATCTTTGAGCAAAAACTTGCGCAAAAAAGGAGCGAACATGTCCAATCATAAAAAAGCAGACAGTGTTCATCCACCGGTTCCCATGTTTACAATCGACGAGAATTACCGCATTCAAACATGGTCGCCGCAAATGATAGAGTTATTTGAAATCCCCGCTGAGGAGGCCATTGGAAAATATTGCTATTCCGTTACCAAATGCCAGCACACGCAGGATTGTATTATCGATCGATCCAGGGAGGAAACAGATATTTTGCATGTGTGCCCGGTGGCTTTTCGATTGTCTGACCGCAATCGGAAAAATATGGTGCTAAACGAATTGCCTATTTTTAATGAGTCAAAGGGTTTCGCCGGCGCGGTGGTGTACGTAACGCGGCTTCCGTCCAATTCAAAATCAAAAACCTACTGTGTGAGTGCCAAAGAGGAATTCTCAGCCATTATTAACAGCATTGCTGATGGCGTGTTCACAGTCGACCGGTCCTGGCGGATCACATCATTCAACCGGGCGGCGGAAGAAATCACGGGATTTAAGGCATCGGAAGTTAAGGGCAAATTCTGTAAGGACGTTTTCCGGACCAATCGCTGCGTGGAGGGATGCCCGTTGGCTCTGACGCTTGAAAAGGACCGTCAGATTTTTCGATACGAATTGGAAATACACGACCAAAAAAATCAGGAAAAGAGTATCAGCGTGAATACATCCGTTCTGAAAGACCTTGAAGGAAGGCCAATTGGGGGGATTGTCTCTTTTCATGATATTTCCACACTAAAACAGCTGGTTAATCACGTAAAGGGAGCAACCCTATTTGAAGGAATTGTAGGTCACAGCAAAAAAATGCAGGAGATTTTCAAACTGATTGAGGACATAGCGGACAGTCCTTCAACCGTATTGATTACAGGGGAGAGCGGCACGGGCAAGGAAATGATTGCTAATGCCATCCAGCGGCGGAGTAACCGGCGGAACAAGCCGTTTATTAAGGTTAATTGTAGCGTGTTTTCAGAGGGGGTTCTGGAAAGCGAATTGTTTGGCCATGTAAAAGGCGCCTTTACAGATGCCAAATTTGACAAACCCGGCCGGTTTGAACTGGCCAATGGAGGGACTATTTTCCTGGATGAAATTGGTGATACCACGCAAAGAATTCAGCTGAAATTGCTCCGCGTATTGCAGGAGCAGGAATTCGAACGCGTGGGCGGGGTCAAAACCATTAAGGTCGATGTGCGGGTTATTGCGGCCACAAATAAAAATCTGGAAAAGGCTATCGCGGATGGGGAATTTCGCCAGGACTTATTTTATCGGCTGAATGTCATTCCCATCCGCATCCCCCCGCTTCGTGAGCGGAAGGAAGACATCCCTCATCTGATTGAACGTTTCCTGGAAAAATATCGGCTTCTTACCGGAAAAGAGATCCGGGATATTTCCACAACTGCCATGGATATTCTCATGCTGTACGAGTATCCGGGTAATGTGCGCGAACTGGAAAATGCCATTGAATACGCCTTTAATATGGCAAAAGGAACGATTATTGAGGAAAGCCATCTGCCATTTAGTATTCGCAATTGCGGAACCCACTCCACGATTAGGAATCGGGAAAACATATTTTCTGAAAAAGATAACCTCTTAAAGGTGTTGGAAGATGTGCACTGGAACCGCCAAAGAGCCGCTGAGTTACTGGGAATCAGCCGGGTTACCCTCTGGCGTTATCTGAAGAAATATGGTCTTGAAAATGCGTAGCCAGTCTCCTGTGATTACACGTTTACAAAAAAATTTGGACAGGATTGACAGGATATGTTATTTGTAAATTCATTTGCAAAACCACGAACGATACAAATGAAACGAATTAAATTTCACTAAAATTAATTCGTGAAATTCGTGGGAAAAGCCTTTTGGGGTTGAACATTATTCATGGGCTTCTTCCTTTTTAATGGCATTCCAGAGATCGTCCATCTCCTTCAGCGTCGATTCCTCGGGAGATTTTCCCTGTGATTGAAGCCTTTCTTCCACCTTTTGAAAGCGTTTGCTGAACTTTCCGATGGTACGCCGAAGGGCATCTTCCGGATTGATTTTTAGAAAGCGGGATAAATTGACCAGTGCAAAAAGGACATCTCCAAATTCATCTTCAATTTTGTCAGTGTTTCCCGTTTTAACCGCTTCCTTGAGCTCGGCGCACTCTTCATCGACCTTTGCCCACACGTCAGAAATGTGATCCCAGTCAAAGCCCACCTGGGCCGCTTTTTGCTGGATGCGCCAGGCGCGGAGAAGAGCGGAAAGCTCTTTGGGAACGCCCTCAATTGCAGACGACCGGCCCTCCTTTTTCTTCAGGCGTTCCCAGTTTCTCGTTTGTTCTTCGGCCGTGTTGATAACCGCATCGCCAAAAACATTGGGATGCCGCCGGATGAGCTTATCGCTAATGCCCTGAACCACATCTTCAATCGTAAAATGGCCTTCTTCTTTGGCCAACTGGGAATGGAAAATTACCTGAAGAAGCAGATCCCCCAATTCTTCTTTCAATGCCGAAAAATCGTCATTGTCCAGTGCCTCCAAAACTTCGTAGGTTTCTTCCAATAAATACTGCCGCAGCGATTTGTGGGTTTGTTCCCGATCCCAGGGACAACCGTCCGGCTGCCGCAAGCGATCCATGATGGATACCAGGTCTTCGAATTCCTTTCCAGCCATATTCTCTCCCGTTGTTTGAAGATTATTGGGACACCTTGCCAAAATGGGCACTTTTTTTAAATTCTAATAGCCATGAAAATTGAAAATAGTATACGAAATTTTTAGGCCAAATGCAAAACAATTCCAGCCCAAAAATGCCTTGATTATTTCCATTGAAATTTTTATATTTATAAAAAATATGACGGAAATTTATAATCAGTTAACCTGGGGAAACAACGGATCATTCGAGGAGTTCGATGGAATTACGTTATGAAGAAGTAACCCTGCACCTGAAACACACCTTTCGGTTACATGGGGGAAGTAAAGAAAGTGTCCGTGTTCTAATTGCCTATCTGGAACACGACGGACTGGTTGGCCTGGGCGAAGCTGACCCATCAAAGTACTACGGTGAAACCCCTGAATCTGTAAGGTCTGTCTGGGATGCGGTGGATTTTTCGAATCATTGGAACCCCTTTTTGTATGAAGCGATTTACAGCGACTTAAGGGAAAAATTCCCGAATGATCATGCAGCCCTGGCCGGAGTGGACATTGCGCTGTTCGATTGGGTGGCCAAATATTGGCGCCTGCCGCTGTACAAATTCCTGGGATTGGATAAATCGGCCATTCCGGAAACCTCTTTTACCATCGGATATGCCTCTGAAAAAACTCTTATTGAGAAGATAAGGGAGGCTGAGCCTTTTCATATTCTAAAAATCAAATTGGGCACCGATTATGACGAAGACATCATTGCCACGGTTCGCAACCACACGGATAAGCCTATTCGGGTGGACGCCAACGAGGGCTGGACACGGGAAGAAGCAGTGGAGAAAATCCGGTGGCTGGAGGGTAAAAATGTTCAATTTGTGGAACAGCCCCTGAAAAAAGAAGATATTGACGGACATGCCTGGTTAAGAGAAAGGGTATCGCTGCCTATTTTTGCTGACGAAAGCGCGCGCCTTCCCGGGGACATCTATAACCTTCGGGATGCTTTTGATGGTGTTGTGGTCAAATTAATGAAAGCAGGCGGGGTGCAGAACGCCATCGAAATGGCGCGTCTGGCCCATCGCTTTGGAATGAAGACCCAAATCAGCTGCTTTTTGGAAACATCCGTGGCTATTTCGGCCGCGGCCCACATTTCACCGCTGTTTGATTATGCCGATCTGGACGGCCATTTGCTGGTTGCCGACGATCCGTTTATGGGTCTTTCCTTTGAAGATGGAAAAATCATGGTTAACGACGATCCCGGGCTTGGAATTAAAAAACAGGCGAACTAAAATACCTTCAAAAGGGGTTGAATAATTGACCTCCAAAACACGAGCTAAATGAAAGAAGAACAATGCTGAAATCTCAGAAACTCAAATGGATGGTCCTGTCTTTTGGGGTGGCCGTGCTTTTTTCCGGCTGTGCGCTGCACCCCGGCTCCGCTTATCAAAAAAGACCTCCCCTGGCCAGACTCCGCCACGAGTTTAATCGGGCACTACAGGATCCCGCTTTTTTCAACGGATATTGGGGGGTTGCTGTTCAATCGCTCAAAACAGGTGAGTATTTTTATCTTCACAATGAAAATAAGAGCTTTCGCCCGGCTTCCAATATGAAGCTCTTTACGACCGGAACGGCACTGGTAAAATTGTCGCCGGAATTTACGTATCTGACGAGACTTTACCGCACGGGAAAAATCGAGAACGGCGTACTCAAAGGGGATGTTGTTATCCGGGGCTCCGGTGATCCCACCATTACAGGCCGATTCCACGATGGCAATAGGCTTCAGGTGTTTCAGGATTGGGCAGATTCGCTGAAAAAAAGCGGTGTGGAAAAAATTACCGGTCGTGTGGTCGGCGATGATAATGCTTTCGCGGATGAAATTATGGGTGAAGGGTGGGCCTGGGACTACCAGTCCGATTGGTATGCTGCACAAATCAGCGCACTTTCATTTAACGACAATTGTGTGGATATTCTTTTTACGGCGGGCAAAAGCGTGGGCGATACGGTGTCTTACCGGCTGGAGCCGCCAACCCGCTACGTGCGCATCATAAACAAGGTGGTTACGGCACCTCTGCATCAGGCAAAAGGCGTCTTTTTCCACCGGTACCGGGGAAAAAATATTGTGGTTCTTACAGGGTCTCTTGAAATCGGGACCAAAGAGAAACGTGACTGGTTTTCAGTGGAGAATCCAACCCTCTACGCGGCCACTGTTTTTACCGAAGTGCTTCAATCCGCCGGAATTGTGGTTAATAAAAAACCCGCAGACATTGACAGTCTCCCTGATTATACCTATTCTCAATCGGATAGCCTGCAAATGGCCTGTTACCAATCCCCTCCGTTGAGGGAAATTGTCCGGGCGACTAACAAAGTCAGTCAAAACCTCTATGCGGAACTTTTATTGCGCACATTGGGTAAAGTTTATGTGAATGATGGAAGCGCCCGCGGGGGGATTGCGGTGGTCAAGCATTTCCTGGCTTCCATCGGAATTGATACAAGTCGATTTGCCATGTTTGACGGATCAGGATTGTCTCATCTGGATATGGTAACACCCAGGCAGGTCATTACTCTTCTTCGAGCCCTCTACCGAAGTTCTGTAAAAGATGATTTTTTGAATTCTCTTCCGATTGCCGGTGTGGACGGGAGCCTTAGAAATCGAATGAAAATGACGGCTGCTCAGGGAAATGTGCGCGCGAAAACCGGGTACATCAGCAATACCCGTTCCCTGTCGGGATTTGTTCATACGAAAGACGGCGAACCGCTCGTATTCTCGCTGCTTGTCAATAACTATTTGGTTCCCACAAGCATGGCAAATAATCTTCAGGACTGGATTTGCGAAAGATTGGCCAATTTTTCACGATCCGGTCGTTTGTAAAGTGGGAGGGATTGATCATGTTATTCAGACAAACGATTAAACCTCATAAATTTGAATATCACCCTATTGTTTATGATCCTAAAAAAGACAAACAGGAAGACAGGCATCGAATTCGTTTTCCGCGTCATTATACAGCGAAAAAAAGGGGCGGAAAACAACTTTGGTTGCTTGTGCTGCTTATTGTTGTGGTGCTTCTGATCGAATGGCTGGGAGGCATTCAAAAACATCAATCCGTTGAAAAGGTGAAGTTTAAGAATGTGGAGGTAGTAAAATAGGTTTAACAAAAAAAGCGACCTGACACCAGTCGTGAATTGGAAAGGAAGCCCAGGATGGATGAAGACAGAATTGTATATACGGGTAAAGCCCCAATTGAAATTGAAGGCATGATTGTTGGATATGCAGATGTGGTGGTGAAAAAGGGTATCAGTCCGCATATTCATGTGGGAGGGCTGAATCCGGATATTCTTATTGCTGAAGCGACATACAAAGGAAAAACCTACCAGGCCAAATCTGTTCGCGGAGGAGTTGATGCTGTTATTGAAGATGTGGTGAAAGCAATACGAAAAAAAATGAAGTAGGGGTTGCCTCAGACCGGCAATTCAAAATGAGAGGTGAATCATGGCAACACATCCCAGATTAACGGCTCCGGAAGTACTGGCACTGGCCATAAAGTCGGAGGCCAATGCCTCGGATATTTACAAGGTAATGGCAGAAAAGGTCACAAATGAGCTGGTCAAGGAAAAGCTTCTTCAACTTTCCGAGGAAGAAAAAAAGCATGAAAATATGCTGCGTTCTATGTACAAACAGATAACCGGCGGACAGGAACCCGCTCTCCAAAGCAAGGGCATCTCGGAAGTGGAAGATTTTCTGCAAGGAAATTACACACATGAGACCGCCCTGGAACTGGCCATTCAATCGGAAGAAAAGGCTGAAAAGTTTTATCTGGATGCCGCCCGGCATTCTGAGGATCCAAACGGGCGGTTTATGTTTGAATATCTGGCCAATTTTGAACGGGGACACAAAATTTTGTTACAGAATGAATTGGACGCACTCAAGAGAAATCCCCACTGGTTTGATGACAAGGGATTCCCCTGGGAAGGCGATGCCTTTCATGTGGGCCCCTGAGAGTGCAAAACGAAAGGAGCAAAGAAATGGATTCTGTTTTCAAGAAAATTGAAGTAGTGGGAACGTCAAAGAACAGCATTGATGAAGCCATTCAAAATGCGATCGCTAAGGCCTCGGAAAGTGTGAAGGAAATCAGCTGGTTTGAGGCAACTGAAATTCGCGGTCATGTTTCCGACGGAAGAGTCGATCAATTTCAGGTTACCGTAAAGGTCGGATTTAAGGTGATGGATTAACCCTTATTCTTCAAAAATGATTTGGAAGACCTCCCGTTGTTTTGGGAGGTTTTTATTTGGAATCTGTTCCGATGTGGTGGAGAGAAATGTGCCCGCCTTCTGGAAAACGTCTGCCTGTTGTTTTTGAAAAAAATTCCTCCAAATTAAACTTGTGAATATTTAAAAAAATGTAGTATATTTTAATTTCATTAAATCAGGAATTTCGTTTTTTTAAGGGGCGAGCTGTAGCCGCAAGCTTTCTGTTTGCGGAGACTGTAGCCGCAGGCTTTACGCCTGCGGAAGAGGAACAGGGATTTTTTGGGGAATCGTTGCACCCATAAAGGGCGGGTAAAGGCGTTTTAAATCAGATTCAAAGGTGACAGCTAAAAGATGATGACTCGCAAAGACAGACTGGAAAAATTTTGGGAAACGCTGAAAAAGCGGGCACTTGTGGCCGACGGTGCCATGGGAACGGCCCTCTATGCACGGGGTATTCCCTTTTCACATTCTTTTGAAGAACTCAACCTGTCGAATCCCGCGCTGGTTCAGGAAATTCACAGGGGATATCTTGAGGCCGGGGCCGAGCTGCACGAGACGAATACCTTTGGTGCCAACCGGATTCGTCTGGCGCCCCACGGTTTTGATTCACGCGTTTCGGAAATCAACCGTGTCGGCGCGGCCATCGCCAGGGAAGTGGTTGGTGATGAGAAATGGCTTCTTGGATCGGTGGGTCCGCTTGGAAAAACACTGAAGCCTGTTGGAAAAATTGCCCCGGAAGAAGCCAGAAAAATCTTTCACGAGCAAGTGGAGGCACTGGTCGAAGGCGGGGTGGACGTGATAATTCTCGAGACGTTTACGGATCTCCGGGAAATCACGGAGGCGCTGCGGGCGGCAAAAGACGTGGGCGAGGTTCCGGTCATTGCCCAAATGACATTTACCGAAGAAGGAAAATCGCTTATGGGGGATAAGCCGGCTGAGGTTGTTAGAAAGCTCCGCGAACTGGGGGCGGACATTGTGGGAGCCAACTGCTCTGTGGGGCCTCAGGGGATCTACGAAGTAATGGAGATTATGACACAGGTGGATGAGGGCTATCTCTCGGCCATGCCCAATGCAGGAATGCCCAAAATGATTGAGGGGAGGTACATGTATTTGTCCTCTCCCGAATACATGGCGCAATACGCCAAGCGAATGGTTGAAATCGGCGTAAATATTGTGGGGGGGTGCTGCGGAACCACTCCGGAGCACATTCGTTTGATCCGCCAGGCCGTTTGGGGAATGAAACCGGGGAAACGGACTCAAAAACGTTCCAAATATTTTCAAATGATTGAAACGGTTGAGGCACCGGAAACGGTAAGCGAGGAAGCGCCGGTTCAGGAATCCAATTTTGCCTCTCGTCTTGGAAAGGAATTTCTGGTCAGTGTGGAAATTGATCCGCCCAGAGGAGTGGACCCCACAAAGTTCATTCAGGGGGCGCTTTATCTGAAATCCCGGAAAGTGGATGCCATAAATGTGGCCGACAGCCCCCTGGCTCGGGCAAGAATGAGCCCGCTCGTGTTATCGCACCTTATCACGGAAGAAACGGGCGTTGAAACGATTCTACATCTTTCCTGCCGCGATCGTAATATCCTGGGTCTTCAGGCCGAACTCATGGGCGCACACGCCCTCGGAATCAAGAACATTCTGGCTGTAACCGGCGATCCGCCCAAACTGGGTGACCACCCCACAGCCACCGGCGTATTCGACATCGATTCGGTGGGTCTGGTAACGCTGATCCGGAATCTGAACAAAGGTGTGGACTTGATGGGGCGTCCGCTGAAACCCAAAACCCATTTTACAGTGGGTGTTGGCGTAAATCCGACTGCTATCGACCTGGATTACGAATTGGAAAAATTCAGACGAAAAGCGGAGGCCGGGGCGCAATTCGCATTCACCCAGCCTCTGTTTGATCTGAATATTTTGGAAGATTTTATTCGTCGGACTGAAAAACTGGGTATTCCCATTTTTGTGGGAATTCTTCCACTGCGGAATTTTAAACATGCCGAATTCATGCACAACGAGATTCCTGAGATGTTTGTGCCGGAAATCATTCGTAAGCGGATGTTCGATGCCGGTGAAGACGGCCCCAGTGTGGGTGTTGAAATTGCCAGGGAATTTCTCATTCAGGCAAAGGATCTGGTGGCCGGCGTTTACCTGATGCCGCCGTTCAATAAATTTGAGATGGCCGGAGAGGTTCTGGAGGTTTTGGATTAGCGTAGTCGCACCCATAAAGGGTGCGCTTACGCTGTAGTCGCAGGCTTTATGCCTGCGGATTACAGACAGATGGTTTTGGGGGATCCGACGCACCCGTAAAGAGTGCGGTTATGCTGTAGCCGCAGGCTTTACGCCTGCGGATTGGAAACAGGTGATTTTGAGGAATGAGTCGCACCCGTAAAGGGTGCGGTTACACAAATGGGATGTTATGGCAGAAAATACACCCTTAATGGAACAATACTGGTCGGTCAAAAACCAGCATAAAAACGAAATTCTTTTTTTCAGAATGGGGGATTTCTACGAGCTTTTCTACGACGATGCCCGAACGGCCTCAAAGGTGCTCGGACTCACTCTGACCTCGCGGGGCCATGGCGCGGCGGGTGATGTTCCGCTGGCGGGATTTCCGCATCACGCCCTGGAGGGGTATCTGGCCAAAATGATCCGGGCAGGTTACAAGGTGGCCATCTGCGAACAGGTGGAAGATCCAAAAAAAGCCAAAAAACTGGTCAAGCGCGAGGTCACCGAAATCGTAACACCGGGCACCATTCTTACCGACAATCTCTTGGACAGCAAACAGAACAATTATTTGATTGGCATCTATTTCAGAAAAAACACCTGCGGCTTTTCCAAGGTTGATCTTTCTACGGGTGAGTTTGTTGTCGCGGAATTTCCGCTTGCGGCAATGGAGGAACAGGTGCTCAATGCCCGGCCGTCGGAGGTTGTTCTTTCCGAGGAACACGCAGACTATTTTAAAAAACACGTGCGAAATATTCCGGGGTTTACCCTTACCCTTTTGGAGGATTGGCTTTTTTCCAGGCAATATGCTTACGAAATCCTTACCGATCATTTTAAGACCAATTCACTAAAAGGCTTCGGAATCGATTCCATGTCGGAGGGGGTCAGCGCGGCCGGTGCGGTTTTGCACTATCTGAAAGAAAACCAAAAAAATGAGCTGAATCATATTCGTAAAATCCGGCTGTATAATCCGGGGGAGTTTATGATTCTGGATCCGGCCACGCTTCGGAATCTGGAGATTCTGGAAACCCTCTCGGACGGAGGGCGCGAGGGAAGTCTCTTCTCCGTCATTGACCGCACCCTCACCCCCATGGGAGGGCGGCTGCTGCGCCAGTGGGTGCAGAGTCCGCTCCGGGACGTCCGGAAAATCCGGGAGCGTCTGGACGGTGTGGAAGAGTTGGTGAATCACTCCAAAGTGCGGCAAAAACTGGAAACCGTGTTGAAAGATATTAATGATTTGGAACGTCTGGTTTCCCGGGCAAGTACCCGCCGTGCGAATGCAAAAGATCTGGTGGCCATTCGTTTCTCATTGGAAATCCTGCCGGAGATTCAGGACATCCTTTCGGATGTGGAGGCACTGACCCTCGATCATATTCGGAGCAATTTGAATCCGCTTCCCGAGCTTACCCGGGAGCTGGCGCGGGCTCTGGCCGACAACCCGCCCCTGACCATCACCGACGGAGGCATTATTCGCAGCGGCTACAACGCAGAATTAGACGAGCTGCGTGAGATTTCTTCTTCCGGAAAAAAATGGATTGCCAATCTGAGAAATCTGGAACGCGAGCGCACAGGGATTTCTTCTCTAAAAATAGGTTACAACAAGGTGTTCGGCTACTATATTGAAGTGACCAAACCCCACCTGTCCAAGGTTCCTGCCGAATACATTCGTAAGCAAACGCTGGTTAACGCGGAACGTTTTATTACACCGGAGTTGAAAGAGTACGAGGAAAAGATTGTTGGTGCCGAAGAGAAAATGGCTTCGCTGGAATATGAGCTGTTCGACGAGCTGCGGGTAAAGGTGGCCCAGCAGGCCGAAATCATTCAGCAAAATGCCCGGCTCATTGCCGAGTTGGATACGCTCTTGTCGCTGGCGATTGTGGCGGAGGTACAAAAGTATAAAAAGCCCATTGTAAATGAATCCGACCAAATTATTATTCGGAACGGGCGGCATCCGGTGGTGGAAACGCTTCTGCCCATCGGAGAAACCTTTATTCCCAACGATACGGAAATCAGCAATCAGAAACAGCAAATTCTGGTGATTACGGGACCGAACATGGCCGGAAAATCCACGTATATTCGGCAGGTCGGACTCATTGTTTTGTTGGCACAAATGGGCAGTTTTGTTCCGGCCGATTCGGCTGAAATTGGTGTGGTCGATCGCATTTTCACGAGGGTGGGAGCCTCTGACAACCTGGCCGGAGGAGAAAGCACCTTTCTCGTAGAAATGAACGAGATGGCCAATATTCTTAACAACGCAACATCCAGAAGTCTGCTTTTATTGGATGAAATTGGACGGGGAACCAGCACATTTGACGGGTTGTCCATTGCCTGGAGCATCGTGGAATTTCTGCACAATACGCCGGAGGTGGCGGCAAAAACGCTTTTTGCGACCCATTATCATGAATTAACGGAACTTGAATTGATTTTACCCCGTGTAAAAAACTACAATGTTTCGGTGAAAGAATGGGGAGATAAAATTATCTTCTTAAGAAAAATTGTTCCCGGGGGAAGCGACCAGAGCTACGGCATTCAGGTTGCCCGGCTGGCGGGGCTTCCCAAAGAGGTGATTTCCCGGGCAAAAGAAGTGTTGGCAAATCTGGAAGCCGATGTTCTTACACCCAACCGTGAACCCAAAATTGCCCGCCACCGGCGCGCCTCTGCACGGGAAAGGGCCCTTCAAATGGATTTGTTTGAAACAGAGAATCGTGAAATCAAACAGGCGCTTGAATCCATTGATGTGAATCGGCTGACCCCTCTGGAAGCCCTTCTGAAACTAAATGAGCTGAAGTCACTCATCAACGGGCAAAACAAGAGGAATAGTTGAGTTTTCTATTGACAATTCAACGGAATTGTCATAAATTTATATAACTATTAAAAAATATTGAAAATAATAGGTGTTTGAATGAAACGTAAATGGGTCATTCTGTTGGGTGTGTTTTTCATTTTGGGGGGATTGAAGGCTCTGGAAGCGGGAGAGATTACGGTTGCAAAGTATGCCGGTGATTTTATGTCCAATGGGGTGGGCGCGCGGGCCCTCGGCATGGGGGGAAGCTATGTGGCCGTAGCCCAGGGAGAAATTGCCGCCTATTGGAACCCGGCCGGTTTGGCCCGAATGAACTACCCGCAGATCAGTTTGATGCATGTGGAGCGTTTCAGCGGAATTGTGAAGTACGATTTTCTGGGCATCTCCAGACCCTTTGGGGAAAAAGCCACTCTGGCATTTAGCCTGGCACGCACCGGTGTGGACGACATTCCCATTACGGCACTCCGAAATCCCAATCTGCCAGTGGGCGCTGCCTACGAGGATGCACAAGGAAACCTGGTACGAAATTGGGTGTTTGTGGAGAAATGGACGAAATATGTCGATTACGTGGCCTATGTTTCCTATGCCCGGATCTGGAAAGACCGGTGGTTTCTGGGGGGGAACATCAAAATGGTTTACAAAGGCGCAGCCGATCACTCGGCCTGGGGCCTGGGGTTTGATGTGAGTCTATTGAACAACCCCTGGAAGAACCTCTGGCTTGGGGCAAATCTTCAGGATGCAACAACCACCTTTCTGGCCTGGGATACGGGACGCACGGAATTGATTGTGCCGACACTCAAATGGGGAGCGGCTTATCCGTTTCATTTTTATAAATTTAATATCACACCGGCATTCGATATAAATACGCAGTTCGAGGGGATTCGATACGGGGCCCAGGCAAATGTGGGAGCCGTCAGTTTTGATTTTCATGAAGGCGCGGAGGTATCCTACAAAAATCTATTGGCCTTTCGCATTGGCAGCGACCGCGGTCATCTGGCTCTGGGTGCCGGATTCCATCTCCCGCGTCTCAATATCGACTATGCCTTTTTGTCGCACAACGCTTTGGGAGAAACGCACCAAATTTCATTGTCTCTTACCCTTGAAGATGCTAAATTCAAACGGAAATAAAGGAACGGTTTTTTAATGATTATCAGTATGACGGGTTTTGGCAGGGGGGATTGTAAAAATAACGAATTGGAAGTATCGGTTGAGGTTCGTTCGGTTAATAACCGGTTCTGGGATGTGACGCTTCGGACTCCCAAATCCCTTTCAGCGCACGAACAGGCTATCAAAGACGTCACCCGGAAGTACATTTCCAGGGGGCGCATCAGTATTTACGTCTCGGTGAAATCCGTAAATCCGGAGAATCTTGGTATTCAGTTGGACCATGATCTGGTTCGTGCGTATAAAAAACTTCTGGAAGACTTAAAAGAAACAGCCCAAATTGAAGAACCGGTCAGGATTGAGCACCTGACCCAGTTTTCGGATATCTTTACAGTTGAAAATGTGGAGGAGGAATCTGCAGAGACCTGGGTGTGTACCCAAAAAGCCCTGGAAAAAGCCCTGGAAAGCCTGAATGAAATGCGCAGGAAAGAAGGGGAAACCCTGGGAAAAGACATAAAAAATCGGATTTCCAAATTAAATCAATATATAGAAGAAATAGAGATTATCTCCAAACAACACATTCCCGAAGAGTACGCGGCCATGAAGGACCGGCTCAGAGAGATTCTGGAATCACCTGAAATTGACACCAGTCGTCTGGAAACGGAAATCGCCATTTTATCGGACAAATTGGATGTAACCGAAGAATGCGTGCGGTTTAAAAGCCACACGGGCATGTTTTTGGATTTAATGAATTCGAATGAACTTGTTGGTCGAAAGCTCAATTTTTTACTGCAGGAAATGAACCGTGAAGTAAACACGATCGGGGCAAAGTCCAATTGTGCGGAAATTTCACACCGTGCCGTATTTATGAAGGAAGAAATCGAGAAAATCAGGGAGCAAGTTCAAAACATTGAATAGAAGAGGAGTGGTGATTTGGACTATCAGATGATTAGTGTAGGATACAAGAATATAGTTGCCAGAAACAGGATTATTGCCATTGTTTCTCCAAATTCCAGGCCGGTCAAGAATTTGATTCTTCAAGCACGGGAAAAAGGCAAGCTGGTTGATGCCACACTGGGAAAGCGCACAAAATCCGTTATTATCACCGATAGCGACCATGTAATCCTTTCGACCAATTCCACGGACACATTGTCCCAGCGCATCAAGGACATGAACCATAAGAATTCATGAGGGACTTTGTGGGGAAAGGATTACTCTGTGTTCTGTCATCACCTTCGGGTGGTGGAAAAACCTCGGTTATTCGGGAAATTCTGAGAAGGAAGCCTGATTACACCTATTCGATTTCGGCCACAACCCGACCCCGGCGCGGGCACGAGAAGGACGGAATAGATTATTATTTCTTAAGCAAAAAGGACTTTGAAGAAGGGATAAAACGAGGGGATTTTATTGAGTGGGCCGAAGTGCACGGGCACCTGTACGGAACTCCCCGGGAATCCATAGAAGTAAAATTGAAACAGGGGAAGGTTGTTTTGCTGGATATTGACGTGGAGGGGGGAATGGCAATCAAAAGGCTCTACACCGATCGGGCCTTGTTGATTTTCCTGAAACCCCCGTCCGTTGAAACACTTGTCGAGCGTTTGAAAAAGCGGTCGACTGAAACAGAGGCACAGATCAAAAAACGCCTGGAACGGATTCCAAAGGAAATGGCATTTGCCGATTTTTACGACGTGGTCATTATTAACGACGATTTTGATCAAACCGTTAACCAAGTGATAGAAGCAATTGAAACCTATCGAAAGCAAGTGGAGGTAAAAAAGAATGGTTGAAACACTGCCATTGGGCGAAATCAAGAAAAGAACAAATAATATTTATGAACTGGTGGTGGCCCTTGCCAAACGTGCGCGACAAATCAATGAAGAACGCCGGGCTCGTTTGCACATGGAAATTAATACAAACGATGAATTTGAGGACTTGGAAGACGCCCTCAATCTTCGTCCTTTGGAAGGCCATGTTTTTGAACGAAAAATCAAGCCCACGCGTCAGGCGATTGAAGAGTTTTTTCAGGGTAAACTGGAAATCAAGTATCCCGAAAACAACGTGAATTCCGAATGAAGTGGTTTGAAAATAAAAAGATTCTCTTTGGCGTGACCGGAGGAATTGCCGCCTACAAAGCCTGTGAATTGGTACGCGAGCTGAAAAAACAGGGTGCCGATGTTCAGGTGGCCATGACGCAGGCGGCCCAAAAATTTGTTTCGCCGCTCACATTTGAAACCCTGACCGATCAGGATGTTCTGACGGAGATGTTTCCCGCGCAAAAACGGGTCGGAACACGCCATATCGATATTCCCAGAATGGTGGACCGGGTTTTTATTTGTCCGGCAACCGCCAACTTTATTTCGAAAGTGGCACACGGCATTGCCGACGATTTACTTTCGACCATGGTGATGGTTGCAGGAGCGGAGAAGACGGTATTCTGTCCGGCCATGAATACGGATATGTACATGAACCCCATTTTTCAGGAGAATATGAAGCGTCTGGAAAAAATGGGCTACCGGTTTGTGTCACCGGAGACCGGAGAATTGGCCTGTCACACGGAAGGTGTGGGCCGGCTGGCCAGTAAAGAGAGAATTGTTGATATCTTTAAAAGGGAATTAATGGGATCAAGTGAGCTAAAGGGACATTCCATTCTTGTGACGGCCGGTCCCACGGAGGAGCCTCTGGATCCGGTGCGTTTCATTACAAATGCGTCCACCGGGAAAATGGGGTTTGCAATAGCGGAAGCGGCGGCCCTGGCCGGTGCTGAAGTAACACTCATCTCTGGTCCGACCCATCTTCGCCCCTTTACGGGTGTGAGGTTTGTGCGGGTTCGGACGGCCCTGGAAATGCGGGAGGCCGTTCTGAAGGCGTATGAAAGGGCAAACGGCGTCATTATGGCGGCAGCCGTATCGGATTACCGGCCTGCCACTTATTCCAATCAGAAAACAAAAAAGGGCGCCGGAAAGCTCGTACTGGAGCTGGAAAAAAATCCCGACATTCTGAAGGAATTGGGGAGAAATAAAAATGGCCGGATTCTTATTGGGTTTGCCGTTGAAACCACCAACGAGCTGGAATATGGTCAGCAAAAGCTCATTGAAAAAAATCTGGACATGATCGTGGTCAATAATTCTCAACGGGAAGGCGCAGGGTTCGGCGGGGATACGAATATTGTAACCTTTTTAATGCGTTCGGGGGAGCGGCAGGAGCTGCCGAAATTAACCAAGTTTGAAGTGGCCCAACGCATTATCCGACAGTACAGTCGAATTGGTGGCGAGCGGTTTCAAAAATAGAGCATCTTATGGCTGAAATGACAGAAATAGTGCCCGATTTTTTAACATACCTCAGGCAGCAACAAGAGATTTATGGAGACGGATATTTGGTATCAAAAGAAGAAGCCGACGAAATCATTGAACTGTTTCGGAAAAAAGAGCTGACACTGCAGGAATTTTATGAAGCGATCAAGGACTGCCAGAGATGTCCTCTGTCGGAAACGCGAACGCACCTTGTTTTTGGGGATGGAAACGAAAAAGCCGATCTGATGCTCATCGGAGAGGCTCCGGGCAGGGATGAAGATCTGAGCGGCGTCCCCTTTGTGGGAAGAGCCGGCCAGCTTTTGAATAAAATACTGGAGGCCATCCAATTTAAGCGGGAGGATGTGTACATCGCCAATATTATAAAATGCCGGCCCCCCAATAACCGGGATCCGTTGCCATCCGAAGTCGAAAAATGTGAACCGTATTTGAAAAAACAGATCGAAATCATAAAACCCAAACTTATTCTGGCATTGGGCCGCATTGCAGGACAAACGCTCCTGCGGACCAACGCCTCACTGACCGCGCTGCGAGGGAAAGTGCACAATTATCACGGGATCAAATTGGTGGTCACCTACCATCCTGCAGCGTTATTGAGAAATCCCCACTGGAAAAAACCCACGTGGGAGGATGTGCAATTTTTGCGAAAATTATACGATGAAGAAGTAGGCAAAAAAGAATAATCATTGAGTTCACTCTAAAAACAATAGATTACAGAAATTACGCGAACTTAATTTCATAAAAGTCAATTCGCGAAAATTCGTGAAATTGGTTGGCAACGCTTTTTAGAGCAGATTCATCATTTATTATTTGTGGAAGCACCCGTGAATTACAGGAATTACAGAACAAAAAATCAGCAGAGAGATCCCAACCGGGCATCCAACTACGATCGGGTTCCCCCCCAGGCTGTGGATGCCGAAAAATCGGTGTTGGGAGCCATGCTTCTGAGCCGGGAGGCCATCGGGAAGGTCATCGAAATTTTGGATGAGCAATCCTTTTATCTGGAAAATCACCGTAAAATTTTTCAGGTGGCCATTGACCTTTACGACCGGAATGAACCGGTTGATATTTTGACGATTTCCGAGGAAATGAAAAAACACCCGGCTACTTCATCAATTCAGGCTGGCGGAAACGGCGATAGTCCGAAAACCTGGCTGGATGAGGTGGGCGGAAGTTATTATTTGACGGAGTTGGCTGAAAGTGTTCCGACCGCTGCCAACGTTGAACATTACGCCAAGATTGTTCTGGAAAAGGCGCTCTTACGCCAGTTGATCACCGTAGCGGCCGATATTACGGAAGACAGCTATCGGGCCGATGAGGACGTATTCGATATTATTGACCGGTCGGAACAGCGCATCTTTTCCTTGTCGGAACGCAGGCTGCGGAAGGGATTTCTTACACTCGATTCCGTTTTGCATGAAACCTTTGAAGAGATTGAGGAGTTGCACCACAAGGACTCCGGAGTGACGGGTGTTCCCACCGGATTTAAGGAATTGGACGAAATGACCTCCGGCTTTCAGCGCTCAGACCTGGTCATTATTGCCGGACGTCCCTCCATGGGAAAAACGGCGTTTAGCTTGAACATCGCCCGGCACGCGGCCGTAGAGGCGGGTGTTCCCGTTGGAATTTTTAGTCTGGAAATGGCCAACTATCAACTGGCCATGCGGATGCTCTGTTCGGAGGCACGCATTAATTCACACTTGTTGCGTACGGGTCGATTGGCAGAAGAAGACTGGCCCAAACTCAGCCTTGCCGTGGGAAAATTGGCATCGGCACCCATTTACATCGATGACACCCCCGGTCTAAACCTTCTGGAATTGCGTGCGAAGGCCAGGCGGCTTCGAGCCGATAAAGGATTGGGGATGTTAATCATCGATTATTTGCAGCTTCTTCAGGGGCCCAAGAATGCGGAAAGCCGCCAGCAGGAAATTTCCAGTATCTCCCGCTCGTTAAAGGCCCTGGCGAAGGAACTGAATATTCCGGTCATTGCCTTGTCTCAGCTGTCGAGAGCAGTGGAGTCCCGGGGAGGAGATAAACGCCCGATGTTGTCCGATTTACGGGAATCGGGTGCTATTGAACAGGACGCGGATGTGGTTATTTTTATTTACCGTCCCGAACGATATGGTGAAACAATGGATAAAGACGGAAATTCGCTTGAAGGCGTGGCCGAAATCATTATCGGAAAACAGAGAAACGGTCCCATTGGAACCGTAAAATTAACCTTTTTAAGTGACTATGCGCGATTTGAAAATGCATTTTTTACCGATATGGATGTTATTCCGGGTGTTTAAACAGGGGAAACAGGAAATCGACTTTTTGATCGGTGGCAACAGCCCCAAAAATAAATCATTAAAAACGTGATGTGAATCGAATAGTTTATGAAAGAAGCTCAGAAAAAAGAATATGAAAGCCAATTCGACGAGGTTGTTCAAAATTTGGGGCGGTATTGCACCAGAAATTATAAGGCCTTCGTACGAAAGGCGTTTGATTTTGCCTTTGAAGCTCATAAACACCAGCTCCGAAAATCGGGTGAGCCCTACATTGTACACTGCATTGAAGTAGCACGCATTCTGACAGAGATGGGGATGGATTATGTGACCGTTGTGGCCGGAATTTTGCACGATGTGGTGGAAGATACCGGTGTATCGCTGGATGAGGTAAAAGAAGAGTTCGGAGTTGAAGTAGCCCTTCTTGTGGATGGAGTTACCAAGATCAGTGAACTTCAATTCAGAAGCAGTGAGGAAAAGCAGGCCGAGAATTTCCGCAAAATGATCTTCTCCATGGTGAAGGACATCCGGGTGATTATGATCAAGTTTGCAGATCGGCTTCACAATATGCGGACTATTGAATACCTTCCCCGAAAGAAACAGGAGCGAATCGCACTGGAGACCCGGGAAATCTACTCACCATTGGCTCATCGATTGGGAATTGCAAAAATCAAATGGGAACTGGAAGATCTTTCGTTTAAGGTGCTGAATCCCAAAGCCTATCAGGAATTGGCTGATAAAATCCAGGAGAAACGGGCGGAACGGGAGTCGTACATCAAACGCTTTGCTGTTCCAATTGAAAAGGAACTGAAAAAAGTGGGCATTCACGCGGAGATATTGGGTCGGCCCAAACACCTGTACAGTATCTACCGAAAAATGCAGATGCGGCAAAAGCCGTTCGAGGAGATCTACGATCTGTTTGCAATCCGGATCATCGTCAAGCGCGTGGATGAATGCTATTTCTCTCTGGGGATTGTGCATACGCTTTACACCCCCATTCACGAGCGTTTTAAAGACTACATTGCCACGCCCAAATCCAACATGTACCAATCCATTCACACAACGGTTATTGGGCCGGAGGGGCGAATGGTGGAAATCCAGATTCGCACCGAGGAAATGCACCGAACGGCCGAATCCGGTATTGCGGCCCACTGGAAGTACAAAGAAGGCCGTCAGAAAGAGGATGAATTCGACAAACAAATTCAGTGGTTGCGGCAGGTTTTGGATTGGCAGCGGGATGAAAATGATCCCCGTGAATTTATGGAAGACCTGAAGATTTCCCTGTTTCACGAGGAAATTTTTGTGTTTACTCCAAAAGGCGATCTGCTTCAATTGCCGCGGGGGGCTACGCCCGTCGATTTTGCGTTTTCCGTTCACACCGATGTCGGGTTGCATTGTATTGGAGCCAAGGTTAACGGCCGGATTGTCCCGCNGAACAGTACGCTTCAGAGCGGTGATTCCGTTGAAATTATTACCTCTGCCAAGCAAAAGCCCAATCCGGATTGGATAAAGTTTGTCAAAACGTCAAAAGCACGAACCCGGATCAAGCGCTGGTTAAAGGATTCACTCTTTGACGAGAGTGTAAAGCTGGGCCGGGAACTGCTTGAAAAACAGTTCAAAAAATTCAATGCCTCTGTTACGGATGAAAAAATTTTGGATGTGGCCCAGGCCATGAATTTCACGGATACCCAGCAGTTCTATGCCGCCATCGGAAGAGGGGATATCTCTGTCCAGAGTGTGTTGCACAAGATTCTTCCGCAAGAGGTCATTGTAAAACAGGGCGATTCATTTTTCCAGCGTTTTATTACCAAGGCGCGTAAATCAAGCTCCGGCATTAAGGTACAGGGGCTGGATAATCTGATGATCTCGTTCGCAAAGTGCTGTCAACCGGTTCCGGGTGATCGGATTGTCGGGTTCATTACCAAAGGCAAGGGAATCATTATTCATCGTGCGGACTGCAAAAACGTATTGAGGATGCTGGATTCTCCCGAGCGCCAAATCGATGTGGAATGGGATGTGAGTCAGGATGAAAAATTTCTGGTTCGATTGAAAATGATCGGAGAGGATCGGAAAGGCTTCCTGCGGGATGTTTCTGAAGCCATTGCAAAAACAGAGACGAATATTGTGAATTTTCAAATGGAAGCAAAAGACAGTTTAGTCACCAGTGAAATCATTGTACAGGTTAAGAACTTACAGCAGTTAACGAAAGTCATTCATAAGATTAATCAGGTTCCGGGCGTGATTGTTGTGGAACGGCTGGAGGGATTACGAGGCGAAGAAGATCAGGAGAAAACGTCAGAAACGCTTGCCATTTAGTGTCCGAATCAAAATAAGGAGTACATAAGGATGAAAACTATTACGAAAAAAGACGTGGCCAAACGAGCTGCCGAAAAAATCGGTGGAACCGTTTATCATACCGAGCAGGTAATCAATGCGCTCTTTGATTCGTTAAGAGAATTTATGCTGGAAGCCGATCCGGAAGTCAGAATTGAGATTCGTGATTTTGGCGTTTTTGAAGTGAAAAAGACCAAACCCAAGCCAAAGGCCAGAAATCCCAAAACAGGAGAAATCATTTATGTCCCCGCACGCAGAAAAACCCATTTTAAAGCGGGTAAACTCTTAAAAGATTTCTTAAAAAAGCCCTTGGAATAAAATCAATTGAGAAGGAACATAATGGCTCTTTAGTATGCAGATTTTTAATAAACGGCTCCTGGGGATTGATTTTGGGAAGAAGCGAATGGGTGTTGCGGTGAGCGATCCCATGCGGATTGTGGCGCAGGGACTGGAGACAATATCGTATCACTCACCCGAACATCTCTGGCAGAAAATGTCCGAAATATTTGCTTCCTATCCCATTGAAAAAGTCATTGTTGGAATTCCTTTGAACTTAAATGGCAGCGAAAGCGAAATTTCTGTCAACGCCAGAGAATTTGCGGATCAATTACACATGAAATTTCACGTGTCCGTTGAATTGTGGGATGAACGGTATACAAGCAAGGCGGCTCACGATACCCTTCACCAGATGGGAAAATCTCCCAGTAAGAACAAGGGAAAGGTCGATAAAATTGCGGCCGTTTTGATTTTGCAGAGTTATCTGGACCACTTATCAACCCCTTGAAGAGGAATGCTTCGTAAATTATCGGAGATTGAAAAATTACTGAGATGAAAAATCCAACCATTCGATTGCAGCGGTATTTTCTGATTCTTTTATCCGCCCTGCTTTTGTCATTTGCCTTTCCGCCCTATCATCTCGGCTTTATGGCGTTTTTTGGATTTGTACCGGTTTTCTATTTGTTGGAAGGGGTTTCGCCCGGGTCTGCCTTTAAATGGGGGTATCTCTGGGGGGTGTTCTTTCACATTGCCAATCTCTATTGGATCGGAACCATTACAATTTTGGGGGCAATCGGTGCCATTCTTTTTTTGGCCCTCTATTTTGCATTGTTTATGTATTTGGCCGCCATCTTTCGGGAATATCTCGGGGAAAAGGCCATTATATGGTATCCGTTTTTGTGGCTCTTTATTGAATTTATTCGCTCTCTTGGGGTGCTCGGATTTCCCTGGTCATCTATGGGATATACGCAAACCTATTATATCAGCTTTATTCAGTTTGCCACGATCACGGGAGTTTTTGGCGTTTCGTTCTGGATCCTCCTGATCAATACGTGTGTTTATCTTTTATTAAAACACTGGAAAAGCTGGCGGAAAAGTTTGCTTTATGCCACATTATTGGCCGTATTGGTTTTCCTGCCCTGGCTTTATGGGAAGATGACCCTTCCGAAACAGGAAAAATTTCAGGAAAAAATAGAAGTCGCCCTGGTTCAGGGGAATATTGACCCTCTGGCAAAATGGGATGAGGCCTTTTTAGCCAAAAACTTCAGAATCTACACCCGGCTGACACGACAAGCACTAAAGGATTCGTCCATTGATCTGGTGATTTGGCCGGAAACAGCAACCGCTTGCTATTTAAGGAGCCGACCCGAATATTTGGAAAAGATTACAGCTCTGGTGGATTCATCTTCTGTCGCCTTGCTAACCGGAACGCCGGATTATCAATTTGTAAAAAAGGGGACCTACAATGCGTACAATGCGATTTTTCTCATTTTGCCCGATTTCAAGGGAATTCAGTATTACTACAAGATGCGTCTGGTTCCCTTTGGTGAAAAAGTACCGTTAAGTGAAACGTTCCCCTTTCTTGAAAAATGGCTTGATGCCCTTCAAACCGGGGTGGGTGATTTTACACCTGGCAAGGGCTATAATTTATTTGAATTGCCAGGAACATATCTTCGGAAAAGGGGTATTACTGAAGGAACGTCACAACTCACATTCGCGGGGGTTGTGTGCTATGAGTCTATTTTTCAGGATGAGGTCCGAAAATTTGTAAAAAAGGGTGCCAAATTTCTGGTTATTGTGACCAATGACGCCTGGTTTGGAAAATCAGCGGCGCCCTACCATCATGCACAAATTGCCGTTTTTCGTGCGATTGAAAATCGGGTGAGCGTCGCCAGATGTGCCAATACCGGCGTTTCCATGATTATTGACCCCTACGGGCGTGTTCTGACACAGACCAAACTGTTTAAGCAAGAAATAGCAAAGGGACCGATCATTGTCCTTCACTCAAAGAAAACATTTTTTACCCGGCACGGCGATCTTTTTACATATGTGGTGGTGGGTGTTACCTGCGTGGAAATCATCTGGATACTGGTTAAAGCAAAGCTGGCAAAGAGGCAGACGCGTGTTTAAGAGTTTCGTGTTGATAATCCTGATAGGGGGTCTTTTCTCGCCCTCTTATGCTCAGGATAAGTATTTCGCCACACTGGATGTCAGCCGGATTGTGCCCATTTCAATGGGCGGAGCCTATGTTGCGGTGGAGGACGGGATTGGTTCGGTTGCTTACAATCCCGCCTCGGTAAAATTCTGGGCCCTGAAGAGGGGACTGCGTTTTTCGCTCATTGCAAATCCGGTGGCCTCTGCAGGATTGCTTTTATACTACAAAGACCATCAAACAACTCCACTAACCGATCATCAATGGTGGAATGTGGCCCGAACCCTGCTGAAGGGGGTTGTTTTTAGTGTTCCTTCATTTCAGGCGGGAATTACCTTCTATGAGGAACCCTTGAAGCGGTACAAAGAACTTTCCGAAAAGAATATCTTTTCGGCAAAACAATTTTTAAGCAATCACTACGAAACGGCCTTTATGCGTATCAACCTGGCCGATAGATTCTCGTTGGGCGGAACCCTCAGCTATTACACATTTGAAGACAGCGGAAATGTAAAAAGACAGCTTGGAGCCAGTTACGGCGTACTGATTAAACCGGCGAGAAATTTAAATGTGGGAATTATGTTTTATGATGTGCCCGACGTGATTCAGAATATTCGGCTTCCTATTGAGCGGCTCGTCGATGAAACGGTAAATGTGGGGCTGTCCTACAGGCCGTTCCGCGGGACGATGGCCAGTCTGGATGTTCGGAATATTTCAGAAGAAACGAAACCTGCCTCGCGGGAAGTCCATTTTGGAATGGAACAACAGTTTGGAAAGATTGTCGGGCTTCGCGGGGGTTATTTTCAGGAAAATGAAACACATAAAAAATACTTTTCTGCAGGAATCGGATTGCTGAGTACAAATATTTTTCGCCCGGATAATGCAAAATATGATAACGCTGACTATGTTTTTAATTATTCTTATGTCATTGAAAGAAGCGATTTAAAATGGAAGGACCAATGGCATCTCTTTTCATTTTTGGTCTATTTTTAGTTTTTGGCAAGTTTCGGGTAAGGATTATTGCGAACCCTTTGTAAAATAAAAAGAAAGTGGAGATTTTCCTGAATTTGAATCCATTGGCCGGGTATCGGAGAAAAGCCCTGAGATTTTTCCGGGTTTCGTGTCTGATTTTGGTGCTGATTCCTTTTGTCGGGGGATCGGTATGGGGACAAACAAATGAAGAACTGGCGGAAAACCTGGTAAAAGAGAACTGGTACCAGCTCAAAAATCGGGTTAAACTAAACAAAAGCGATTCACTTCTGCTGGTTCAGGCTGGAGAATCCACACCCATGGCGCGGTACTTTTTTTCATCGCTAAATTCAATCGTGCAAAAAGACGGATTCAAGGCAATCTTTTGGTCAAATGCACGATTGACCAACGGCTACAGAATTGAATCCTATCTAAAATCCTTTTCAATACATTATGTCCCCATGAAGACAGGATTTCTCAGGCAAAAAAAATTTCTGCGAATGGGAAGGTTGGTACAAAATATTCAGGTGGTAAACCTCCGCGATAAAAGGGTTCTCTGGAGCGGCGATTTGGCTTCTGCAAAACAGGACACCTTGACACAAAACCAGGTTTCAGATTATCAGAAGACTCAGATTTCCTTTTTGCGCGGAGAAATGGAACGAACCGAAGGGGCATTTCGTATGTATTTAAAACTGGGCTTTTTGGCAGGTGTCTCAATCGCAGTTATTGTTTTGTTTTTTTCCATTCGGACAACATAGCAGGGGAGGACAAATTCGGTCATTTGACTCACTGATGAAGCTCTTTTTAGCAAGATAATCGCATTTTAGGAATAAAAAATATTAAGGAAGGGAAGGAATTGCGAATGAAGTTTAGCAACCTGAAAAAAATATTTTTGGCAGGAAGTCTCTTACTTATTTTATCATTTATGTTGGCATCCTGTTCATCGACCAAACAGAAACCCGTTCTGACGCCGGAAGCGCGTTTGAAACATGCCATTGAGTTGTTTCACAAGAAGCATTATCTGGATGCCAAAACAGAACTCACGATAATTGTGTTAAACTATCCCGGAAGCAGTGTGGTTGACAAGGCACAGTATTATTTGGCCGAATCTCACTTTAAATTAAAAGAGTACATTTTGGCTGCTGCTGAGTACCAGAAACTTCTAAGGAATTATCCGGAAAGCCAGTTTGCAGATGATGCGCGTTACAAGATTGGATTGTGCTACTATGAGCTTTCTCCCCATTATGGTTTGGATCAGGAATATACGTACAAGGCGATTGACGAGTTTCAACGCTTTCTGGAAGACTACCCGAACAGCCCGCTTAAAAAAGATGTCCAGATAAAATTAACGGAATGCCGAAATAAGCTGGCCAAAAAAGACTACAAAAACGCGGAACTTTACCGCAAAATGAATGAATGGAAGGCGGCTGAAATTTATTATGGGTTCGTTATCAACGACTATTATGATACGCCTTTTGGCGAGAAGGCTTTGTTCTGGAAGGGGGAAGCCGAATATCATCAGGATAAATTTAAAGAAGCTCGGGATACACTGGCTGAGTATCTTCGGAAGTTTCCGGACGGGAGCTATCGTTCCAAGGCCAAGAAGCGATTGAGAGCGATTCGAAAAATACTGAGCAAAAATGAAGCCGGTCAAACCGTTCAGAATTCAAAAAGTGAGTAGGGGGAATGCGAATAGGTCTGTATGGCGGCAGTTTTAATCCCATTCACACAGGACATCTTCTGATTTCTGAATTTGTAAGGGATGAGTTTTTGCTGGACGAGGTCTGGTTTATTCCGTCGGCAACCCCTCCCCACAAGCCAAAAGATGCGGTCCTGCCAGCGGAGATTCGCTTTCAGCTCGTTTCTCTTGCGATACAGAACAATCCCACATTCAGGGTATCTGATCTTGAAATCCAAAGAGGAGGCATTTCTTACACGGTAGACACGCTTAGGCAGGTCCGTGAAAATCACAGGTCAAAGGATACATTGTTCTGGTTTATTGGGATGGATAACCTGGTTGATTTTCCGAATTGGCATCAGCCGGAAAAGATATTGGAATTGTGTCAGCTCGTTGCTGTTCAGAGAAAGGGGTTTTCCATAAACCAGGTGGAAGCCTCTCTAAGAAAACGAGTCCTGTTTAGCCGCGCACCTCTTATTGAAATCTCTTCCAGTTCAATTCGAGAAAGGATCAAAAAAGGGCATTCCATTCGGTATTTTGTGCCCGATTCGGTTCGGGAGTTTATAAAAACTCACCACCTTTACCAAGCCAATTATTAAGACGTGTCGGATCAAAAATACAACATCTTGCAGGTGTGTTCTTCCCAATCCTGGGGCGGGATGGAAATGCATGTGCCGGAACTCTCCCGGGCTCTGGCCGAAAGGGGACATCGCGTCATTGTTGCCGCTTTTCCGGGAAGCCCCCTCATGCGGGAAGCAGAGGCACTGGGATTGACAACCTATTCGCTTCCCTTAAGGTCTTACTGGCACCCCATTCAACAGCAAAGACTGCGCCGCTTTATCAGTCAAAATGCCATTCAGATTATTCATTCCCATTATTCACGGGATTTATGGACACTTGTTCCGGCCATCCAGAAATGGAAAAATATCCCCCTGTTTCTGACAAAACACATCGGCACCCAGCGCCCCAAATCGGATTTTTTCCATCGAAAAATTTATGCCCGGGTCGATAAAATTCTTGCCAACTCAAGGGTGATTTATGAGAACATTTTGAAAACCCACCCGGTTCACAAAAGTCAGGTGGAACTGTTTCACTTGGGAATTGACACCCGGCGGTTTAAACCGGACAGGCGCAGCCGGAATCGGGTGCGGGAGGAGTTTTCCATTCCGCAAAATGCGCTTGTCATCGGAATTGCAGGGCGATTGCAGCGCGCCAAGGGCTATCTGGAGTTTTTGGAAATGGCCGAAATTCTGTCCGGCTTGTATCCGAACACATATTTCATGCTGATTGGCGGTGCCTCCAGAGGAGAAGATGAGGAGGAAAATCTGATTCGGAAAAAGGCCGACAAGCTGCAGTTGGGAAACCGCCTTGTCTTCACGGGATTTCGAAAGAATATTGAAAATATGCTTCAGGCGCTGGACATTTTTGTTTTCCCGTCGCATGCTGAGGCCTACGGATTGGTGGTCCTTGAAGCCATGGCCGTTGGGCTGCCGGTTGTTTCTTCCAATTGTGATGGAATTTTGGACATTGTTGTTAGTGGGGAAACGGGGGAATTGGTTCCGCCGAAAGAGGTTTCCCGGTTGGTCAATCGGGTGGAAGCGCTTATCCGCTCGCCTGAAAAGCGAAGTCGATATGGTCAACGTGGACGGGAGCGCGTTCAGAAATACTTCGATTTTAATACCATGATCGACCATCTGGAGCAGCTTTACAGGAAAAGTGTAAACCGTAGAATGACTCGTTAGCCATCAAAAAACAAGGAATTATATGGGAGTTTTACGCTCAAAAAAATTTAATCTTGTAACTTTAATTATTTTTTATTAAATTTTCAAAATCCAATAAAACAAAAGTTATCCATCCATCCGTCAATGCTTATTTTTCCTTGAGGAGATTTTCTGATGTTCAGGCATTGCTTTTTTTCGATTTTTCTGCTGATGAGTCTCTCCGCACCCATTTTTGCGCAAAGCCCCCGGGGGGACGCCGTCGAAATTCCCACCCTTCCAAAGGAAATGACTTATCGCGAATATCAGATGCTTATGCGGGATTTGAACTGGAAACGGATTTTTATTGCGGCAACAGTACCTGGTTTTATTCACTATTATGCCCAACATAAAAGAGCCGCCTATGCGATCGCAGGCGTTCGAACGCTGGGAATGCTGACCAGTTCAATTGGAATGTTTCGGCAGTGGAAGTATACGAAAAATCTAAATTTTACGTATGGAAAAACAACAGAGAAGAATGTCTACATTTTTATGGCAGGATTAATCCTGAATGCCGCAGGTTACGCTTTCGATTGGGCTCACGGGGATTGGGTGATCGAACGCGAACGAACCCTTGTACAGTACAAGTATGGCATCAGAAAGGGATTAACCGCGTCCTCTTTTGAAAGGTTTTTTAATTCAAATAGGCTGTTATTCACGCTTAATGTGACGTTCTGATGAAATATCTGCCACTACATATTTTTCTGATCGTTTTGGTTTGTGCCGCACCGCTGCGAGCCGATGCTCCGGCTGACAGCGCCACTTCTTATCAGTGGATTCGCTCCCTGTACGACCAAAATGATCCGAATCTTTCCTCTGAGATTTTGACTCTGGTACACTATTACGTCGTACACTTTCCAGAATCTACAAGGAATTCTGAGCTTTTGCAACTCCAGGGAAATCTCTATGTTAAAGAGAAAAAATATCTGAATGCATTTGCCTCCTATTTGAAGCAGATCACCGTTTATCCTGATTCGAATCGGGATTATAATTCAATCAATGCGTTGCTTCTTCTCTCATTAAAAAGCAAAAAACTCTCCCCGAAAAGATCCATTGTTCGGTATTGGTTGACCAGTAATTCTCTCCCACACTCATTGAAGAAAAACTATCTGGCCTATGTTCAAAGGTTATTTGTTCTTGATCTTCCTCAAACCGATGAAATCGCTCTTCGGGAGATTGACTGGCTTTTGAAAAAGGGATTCCTCAAATCGAATCTGGATGAATTGTTGTATGAAAAGGCCCAAATATTATCCCGAAATAAAAAGCAGGAAAAAGCCTTTTACACCTATCTGGAACTGATGAAGGAATGGCCGAACTCGGCGTATTTTCCGAATGCGCTCTACTATATTGCGGATTATTATCAGAATACCTTGAAAAAGAATAAAACGGCTCTGAAACTTTTTGTCCACTTTGTACGAAAGTATCCGGATCATTCCCTGGCCGCATTGGCGCATCTTCACCTGGCTCATATTTATGAATCTGCATATCACCGTCCCAGACTGGCCGTACGGGAATATGTGGCTTTTATCAACCGCAGCAATGACGACAGGCTCATTGCCCGGGCCTATTACCAAATGGCTACGATTTATGAGCGGGAATTAGACAATCGAACCGTTGCGATTGTTTTGTATGCCAAAATCTTGCACTATTATCCGGATTCGAAAGTCGCTCCGAAAGCCAAAGCAGCACTAAACTACTTGCTTAAACAAGAATAGATGCAGGTAAACATGAAAACAGTCCCCAAAACCATTCTCTTTATTGCGTTGTTCGTATCACTTAACACTCTTTTGGTCGCTCAGGAAGTTCCCAGCCCCCGGATTGCCAACTACGTTATGACCGTTTCGCTCAATCCCGGCAAAAAGCTCGTTTCGGGGTCGGAGGTTTTGACGTGGCGGAACACATCCCGCGACTTTGTTCCGGATATTTACCTTCATCTCTACATGAATGCATTCAGCAGTGAAAAATCGACCTTTATGCAGGAATCAGGAAGCCGGTTTCATGGTCGTGAATTTGAAAAGAGCAAAAGAGGAAGTATTCGACTGAAAAGCCTGAAACTGGCGAATGGTACCAACTTATTGGATTCTCTCTCATTTGTTTCTCCCGATGATGGCAATCCCTTTGATCGAACGGTTGCCAGACTCCGGCTCCCGGTTTCGGTTCCTCCAGGGGGAGAGATAAAGCTCTTAATTGAATTTGAAACCAGATTGCCGCGCGTATTTGCAAGAGCGGGTTATTACAAGAATTTTTTTATGGTGGCCCAGTGGTTTCCAAAGGTTGGCGTGTATCAGAACGGGGGATGGAATTGTCACCAATATCATGCCACGTCAGAATTCTTTGCCGATTTCGGTGTTTACGATGTGAGGATTTTTGTACCCAAAAACTATGAAGTGGGTGCAACCGGTGATTTGTTGGAGAAAACAACGATTGATTCTCTAGCGATGTTTCGGTTTTTGGCAGAAGATGTCCACGATTTCGCCTGGGCGGCGTCACCGGATTTTCGCATTGCCAGAGATAGTTTTCTTAAGAAGTTACCCGATCAACCTGAAGAGCGGGTTCAAATCAACCTGTTTTATCAGTCTTTTCATAAGCGGCATGTTCCACGCTACCTTCAGGCCGTTAAGAATGCGATGACCTATTTTTATGAACATGTGGGATTGTATCCCTATTCCACGCTGACGATGATTGATCCGCCAACGGCCGCCGCGGGGGCGGGGGGAATGGAATATCCCACACTCATAACGCTGGGAACTCATTGGCTGATTCCGAAGGGGATCCGTTTGCCTGAGACCGTCGCCGTTCACGAATTTGGTCACCAGTACTGGTACGGAATGGTTGCCAATAACGAATTTGAAGAAGCCTGGCTGGATGAGGGAATCAACACTTACTACGAAACACGAATTATGGATTACTACTATGGCGAGAAGGAATCCTCCGTCGATTTGTTCGGCATTAAGATAAGCGATTCCAACCTGCAATGGCTGGAATATTTAAATGGCGCTGCTCTTGATCCGATTAAGCGAAATGCATGGGATTTTTACAGCCCGGCAAGCTATTCATCAAACTCGTATTCCAAACCGGCCATGATGTTGCGCACATTTGAGGATTATGTCGGGATTGTCAAGATGGACCACATTATGCGAACCTATTTCACGCGCTGGAAGTTTAAGCATCCCACGAGCCGGGATTTCATTAAGACGGTAGAGGATGTCACAGGCGGGAATTGGGACTGGTATTTTGATCAATTTTTAAATAAAGCCGGTCACCTGGACTACGCCATTGGATCCGTGCACAGTTCCCGAATTACACCGGAACCGAACAAGGCCGAAAATGATTCTGTCAAACACGGAAAAAAAGCCGCGGGCAAGAAAACCGTGCCGAATTCGGACGTTTATGAATCGACCATAAAAATTCTCCGGGAAGGGAATCTTCATGTGCCCATCCAGACAAAAATCGAATTTGCAAACGACTCATCCATCATAAAAAACTGGAACGGCATCTCACCCTGGAAAAAATGGACCATTAAATCTCGCTATGCGCTCACTTATGTGGCGATCGATCCGTTTCACAAAATTTGGCTGGATGAAAATGTCGTCAACAATTCATGGAAACGTCAAGGGGAAAAACGGGCTGTTACCCGCTTGAGTTTACGGGTTCTTTTTTGGATACAGAATGTTCTTCAACTCTCTGGTTTTTAATAAGATCGGGATATTTCCTAATGAAGTCAATGAAGTCCTATACGGACGGTCTAACGAAAGTCATTCAAAATAAGAAATATTGGTTGCTGTTTTATGCCTTTAATCTCATGTTTGCTCTGATCAGTGCGTATCCTGCTCATACGCTAATAAGCCGGTATTTGAATCACTCCCTGCGTGCAGAAGATATTTTACGTTCATTTGATTTTATGGCCATCGTCAATTTCTTCAGGGACAATGCGTCCGGGTTATCCGTGCTCGTGGCCAGTCTTTTTATCGTAAGTCTGGTGTACGGCGTGCTTTATTATTTTCTCATGGGAGGGGTGTATTCCGTTTATGGTCAGAAGGATGCACCAACGCCCTTTTCCGACTTTTGGAATTTGTGTTCTGACTATTTTTTACGCTTTTTCAGGATCTTTCTTTTGGGAGCTTTGCTTCTTTTGATCCTCCTTCCTGTTTATTTTCTTTTCATGTCTGTTTTGAGGTTTTTAAAGCCCCATATTTTCAATGAAATTATTTCATCGCTCTTAAGAGGGGGAGCGCTATTTTTGATTGGTGCGTTGTTTCTGTTTTTTAACATGCTGCTGGATTACACCAAAACATTCCTGGTGCTGGATAATCACCGATCGGTGCTGTTCTCATTCGCAGAGGCGGTACGTTTTGTTTTTCGCCATCCGGGGTCGACCCTCTTTTTGTATGGTGTTTTGTGTCTAACGGGCCTGTTTTTGATGGGCGTTTATTGGGTTGGAAGTCATTTTCTCACGGGAGGGAATCTGGTTTCCATCGGAGCTCTTTTTCTTTTTCAGCAGTTCATCATCTTTTTAAAAGTGGGGCTGCGACTTCAATTTTTTGCATCGCAAATTGTGTTGGTAAATCGAATTCGCTCGCCGTTTAGCTATCTTTAGGGTTCGTGTTTACTTGAGACTTATTTTTTTCACCCCCGAAAGATAAGAGTAAAAGGAATTCAGAGTGATAAACTTTGTAAAAATCTCAGCAACGGGAAACGATTTCATTCTCATTGACAATCGAAACCAGCAGTTATTGCCCGAACCGGGGTGGATCCGCCGGATCTGTGCCCGGCGCACCGGTGCGGGCGCAGACGGTATTTTGCTTTTGGAGCCGTCGGATCGACTCGATTTTTCGATGCGGTATTTTAACGCAGACGGATCCGAGGGGGAACTCTGCGGTAATGGTGCCCGCGCCATTGCCTATTTTGGCCGGATGCTTGGGTTGGGAAATGGAGAGAGACTCACATTCATGACCCAAAGTGGGCCCATTTCAGCCCGGGTGAGCGGAACGTACGTGCGGGTGTCCATGCCAATGGCACAGGACATCGACCTCACACTTCAGCTGGCTGAGGCATTTGGTCTGACAAGCGAAGGATTTGCCCGGGTAGGGGTACCGCATTTTGTGGTCAGGGCTCATAATCTGGCCGATGTGGATGTGGAAACAATCGGGAAAGCCCTGCGTTTTCACCCGCATTTTTCAAAGGGAACAAACGTCAATTTTGTTGATTTTCAAGATGAACACACACTTCACATCCGAACTTACGAGAGGGGGGTTGAGGCTGAAACTCTGGCGTGTGGAACCGGCTCTGCCGCGTCGGCTATTGTAGGTTTTCTGAAGGGCTATGTCCGGCCGCCGGTTACGGTGGTAGCTCGTGGTGGAACATTGACTATTGACTTTGATTCCGAACGGAGTTCTGTTTTTTTGAGTGGAACGGTTACCGTGATTTACTCCGCTGAACTTCAACTCGGGAAAGACGCATGAGCATGAATCTGGCCGATGTTCGGGGGGAGTTTTCTCACACCCGGAAAATGGTTTACCTGGAGCATGCGGCAGTGGCCCCGCTTCCGGTGCGCACGGTTCAAGCAATGCAGACGTTTCTCACCAAACGACACGCGGGTCCGGTTAAATTTGACGAAGAGAATATTGCGCATCTGGCGCAATTACGCCAGAAACTGGCTCAACTTATTCAGGCGGATTCAGCGGACCGGATTGCTCTGGTTCCCAACACCTCCACCGGCATTAATATTTTTGCACAGGGATTTCCCTTCCAGCCGGGCGACCGGATTCTCATTCCGTCCATTGAATTTCCTTCCAACGTGTACCCGTATCTGAATCTCCGGCGCAAGGGTGTAAAAGTGGATTTTTTGCCGGTTTCCGGGAAAGAAATCACACGTGAAATAATTGCCCCCCATTTTACGCCGCACACACGCGTGCTGGCCATTTCATTTGTGCAGTTTACCAACGGCTTTCGGGCCAATCTGAAAGAACTGGCCGATTTCTGCCACGCCCGCGGCGCTTTTTTGGCTGTGGACGGCATTCAGGGCGTGGGAGCGTTGCAGATGAATGTCAGGGACTGGGACATCGATTTTCTGGCGGCAGGAGGGCACAAATGGCTGCTCTCGCCCATGGGCACCGGGTTTGCGTATCTGGCGCCAGCACTGCTTGAAAAAATATCACCGGCATTTGCCGGTTGGCTGAGTGTGGAAAACCCCTGGAATCTGTTGGATTTTCAGCTTCGGTTTCTCTCCTCTGCGCAAAAATTTGAACTGGGCACGACAAACATCCTGGGATTCAGGGGAATGTCGGAGTCACTTGACCTATTTCTTGAATTTGGACCAAAGGCCGTTCAAGACCGCATTTTACACTTGACGGCCTTTCTTTCGGAGAAGTTGCAGGCCATGGGAGCGACGCTGCTTTCTCCAACCCGGGAAGAGCAGCGTTCCGGCATTGTGTCGTTTGCCTTATCGGAGGACGATGCTCCGCTGCATCAGGCCCTCATCCGAAAAAAAATCTTTTTATCCTATCGGTTGAAACACCTGCGGGCTTCTCCCCATTTCTACAACACGGAAGACGAGCTTTTGGCCGTGGTCGACGCCTTGAAAAAGCAAAGGGGCTGAGCGTGTCCCGTTTTTTTGAGCCTATTGATCCCGGGCGCGTGGATTGCCTGCTGCTGTCTCGCCTGCGATTTATGGGGGATGTGATTTTGACGACGCCCCTGATTCGTGCGTTAAAAAAAGGACTGCCGCACACACGGCTGTTGTTTCTGGCGGAGCCGCCCTTTGCAGAGCTTCTGGAAAACAACCCGCACCTGGATGGCGTGATCCCGTTCGACCGCCGTTATTTTGACGGACTCCCCCCGGTGAAGAGTCTGGTGGAACAGGTGCGATTTTTTAAACATTTAAGACAGCAAAAATGTGCCGTGGCTGCCGATTTGCTGGGGCTTCCGAGGACGGCCTTTCAACTTTACTTTTCGGGCGCGCCCATTCGCATTGGCGGCGATTACCGCTACCGCAGGCATCTGTATACGCACCTGTTTCCGGTTTCGCGGGACGCCTGGCGAACAGCCATTGATTTTTATTTGAATATTTTGAAATTTTTCGCCCTGCCAGCGGACGGCACATGCACGGAGGTGTTCCTCAAGGAAAGCGAACGGGCCTGGGCACAATCCTACTTAAAAACGCACGGCTTTGATTTGAATCAACCCATCGTGGGATTGCACCCCGGAGGAACCTGGCCCGCCAAACTCTGGCCGTGGGAGCGGTTTGCGGATTTAGCGGTTCGTTTAAACACGGCCCTCGGTGTTCGAATTTTTCTTACAGGCGGTCCGAACGACCAGGACATTCTGGACA
>JAADHR010000138.1 GCA_013151735.1 Calditrichota bacterium
TAGTTTAAACGGAGAACCGCAGAGCAGAAAAATGAAGGTTACCGAGAAAAAACGTTTTCCCAATCGGAGTTTCATTGGAAGCGAACGATTTTAGTTTGGAAAAATGTGCTTTGAATTTTTGAAAATGACACCGAAGAAAATTAGGTATTCTTTATGAACGGATTTGTTTTTGATTTTGAACGACCTATTGTTGAGCTGGAAAAGAAAATCGAGGAGATGAAGGAGTATTCGTACATTGAAAATGTCGAGCTCCAGGATGAAATAGCCAACCTCGAGAAAAAGGCGGAAAAACTGCGCAAAGAAATTTATTCCAAATTGACCCGATGGCAGCGCGTCCAATTGGCCCGGCATCCGCAGCGGCCCTACACCCTGGATTATCTCCAGCGCATAATGCCCGATTTCCAGGAGCTCCACGGGGACCGAAAATTTGCCGATGATCCGGCTATTGTTGGGGGCGTGGGACATATTCAGGATCAACCGGTTTTTGTGATTGGCCATCAAAAGGGGCGTTCCACAAAGGAAAAACTTTACCGGAATTTCGGAATGCCCAATCCCGAGGGATACCGAAAAGCGCTTCGCCTTATGAAGTTGGCCGCAAAATTCAAACGCCCTGTTGTAGCGCTGATCGACACCCCCGGTGCCTATCCGGGAATTGGAGCGGAAGAACGGGGACAGGCGGAAGCCATCGCCCGAAATTTATTTGAGATGTCCCATTTGCCCGTGCCCATTTTGGTGGTTGTTATTGGCGAAGGAGCCAGCGGAGGGGCACTAGGCATTGGTGTGGGTGACAAAATTTTGATGCTTGAAAATACCTGGTATTCCGTTATCTCTCCGGAGGGATGTGCCGCTATTCTCTGGCGGGATGCCGGGAAGGCTAAGGAAGCCGCCGAAGCCATGCGTGTTACGGCCAAGGATCTGCTGGAAATGGGAATTGCGGACGGAATAATTCCCGAACCGGTGGGAGGAGCCCATCGCAATTATGATGAAGCGGCCTCAATCCTTGAAAAGCGCATTTTAGAAGAACTTAATGAACTGTCGTCTCTTCCGGTGGATGAGCTTCTGGAAAAACGATACCAAAAATACAGAAAAATTGGATTCTGGGAAGAATAGCCATGCTTGAAAATCGAATGCAGTTTCGTGTACGGTATGTGGAAACCGATCAAATGGGAATCGCTCATCATTCGAATTACTTTGCCTGGTTTGAATGCGGACGCGCCGAATTGATGCGGGAACTGGGTTACACCTACGCGCAAATGGAAAAGGAAGGCATTTTAATGCCGATTGTTGAGGTTCACTGCAAGTACATCCGGCCGGCCTTTTATGACGATCTGCTGGAGCTTCGTACCGTCGTAGACGGATTGCCGCGGGCGCGAATTAAACTCTCGTACGTGATCACCCGGGTGGAGACAGGAGAAAAAATTGCAGAGGGTGATACGACATTGGCCTTTCTAAATGAAGACCGAAAGCCCATTCGTGCGCCGAAGAAATTTTTCAATGTCATAAAAGAGAATTTTAAGTAGGAGGAAAAAATGCTGGATAAGGAACTTCTGGACATTCTGGCGTGCCCCAAATGCAAAGGCGATCTGGAGTACGATCCGGAAAATAATTATTTGATCTGCCATAATTGCCGCCTGAAATTCCCGATTAAGGATGACATTCCTGTGATGTTGATTGAGGAAGCCGAGAAGTTTTAACCTGTGCAATAGTTTTGAAGAATCACCACAATAAATTGTGGTGATTGTACAAGGAGACGTACAGGGAATTTTTGTTGGATAGTGCATATAGGGAATTAAAATCCTTTCAGAGTTTTATTGAGTGGTTTTGAAGGATCACCACAATTCATTGTGGTGATCGGTGATCGTACAAAGGGGGCGAAGGGTTTGTGCCAAGATTTTACAAAAAGTCTTGATTCTTGAACCGAATTCAGTTAAATTTAAAAATTAAGGCTTTGTAATATTTTGTATCCCAATTCGGTTGCGTACCCACGGGTCCTTTCGGGGATGCAAAAAACAGAACCACCTGAGCATTTTTTAATTTAACAACCGGTGGTTGATATGTTGGATCGTCATGTACTCATTCTGAATCAGAATTACGAACCCATGAGCGTGTGCTCTGCCCGAAGGGCCATTGTTTTGGTCTATCTGGGAAAGGCCGAGCTTGTGGAAAAATACGATTATTATGTCCGGTCGGTCAGAAGTCGGTATCCGGTTCCAAGCATCGTGCGTTTAAGCCGGTTTGTCAAAATTCCACCCCGGCGGATTCTACTGACGAAAAAGAATGTGTTGAAACGTGACAATTATCAATGCCAGTACTGCGGTGTTAAGGGGGGTGATTTGACCATTGACCACGTCATTCCGCGTGATCGGGGGGGAAGAGACCGGTGGGAGAATCTGGTAGCGTGCTGTAAGAAATGCAATGCCAGGAAGGGAAATCGCACCCCGGAGGAAGCCGGAATGAAGTTGCTTAAGAAACCAAGAAAACCCAATCATTTGATGTTTATTCAATATTTTATTGGGATTGCGGACACCCGCTGGAAACCATATTTGTACATGTCTGATTAAAAACACCGAGAATCAATCGGTGTTTTTCTTTGTTTGAAAATTCATTTATAATCTGAAAAATAGGGAAGAATGAATGGCGGAATTGAAACGAATCCTGAGCGGAATGCGGCCCTCCGGCAAGCTTCACCTCGGAAACTACACGGGCGCATTGGAAAACTGGGTGCAGAATCAGGGAAAATTCCAGAATTTTCACCTGGTAGCCGATTGGCATGTGTTGACCACCTCTGTGGAAGATACCTCCCATATCTGGGAAGATTCCATCGAAATGATTATTGACTGGCTCGCCGTTGGTATTGATCCGGAAAAAAGTGTCATTTTTGTACAGTCGCATGTGAAAGAACATGCGGAACTCTTTTTGCTTTTTTCCATGCTGGTTACCGTTCCGCGGTTGCAGCGCAACCCGACGGTAAAAGAACAAATCCGTGAACTTCATCTGGAAGATCGGGTTTCCTTCGGCCATCTGGGTTATCCCGTGCTTCAGGCCGCCGATATTCTGATCTACCGTGCCCACTATGTTCCGGTGGGGGAGGATCAGGTTCCCCACGTGGAATTGACACGGGAAATTGCCCGCAGGTTTAATTCGCTTTACGGAGAGGTTTTCCCGGAACCTCAACCCATGCTGACGGTTTTCAGCCGGCTTCCGGGTCTGGACGGTACAAAGATGAGTAAATCCAAAGAGAATACCATTCTGCTTTCGGATGATCCGCAAACCATTCAGAAAAAGGTTCGAACGGCTGTTACCGATCCGCAGAAGATTCACATGGGAGACCCGGGTCATCCGGACATTTGTACGGTTTTTACCTATCATAAAAAATTTAATCCCTCGGAGGTTCCTGAAATTGAAGAGAATTGTAAGAAGGGGATTCTGGGGTGTGTGGCGTGCAAAAAAAATCTGGCCCAGAAATTAGCGGACTACCTGGCTCCGTTTCGCGAAAAACGGGCGGAACTGGAGCAAAACCGAAAAAAAATCCGCGATATTATTGAAGATGGAAACGAACGCGCCAGAAAAGAGGCCCGGGAAACAATGGGCGCCGTTCGTGAGGCCATGAAGATTGGGCTCATGCTGGACGTGTAAATAAAAATGGCTGTCAATAATCACCTGGTGTTGGCGAAGCGATTGGAATAAAAACTCCGGATCAGATACACGAATCATTGAGAGAGTATGTACAAAATAAAACTTCAAAATTTTGAAGGCCCGTTGGATCTGCTTCTGTTTTTAATCAATAAAAATGAAGTGGATATTTACGATATTCCAATTGCGCTTATTACGCGGCAGTATTTGGATACCATTCAGCTCATGCAGCAATTGGATCTGGATATTGCAGGCGATTTTATCGTAATGGCGGCTACCTTGATGCACATCAAAGCTCACATGCTGATTCCGACGGCTCCTTTGGAAAACGAGGAGGAAATCGTTGACCCGCGCCAGGAATTGGTAGATCGCCTTATCGAATATCGGAAGTATAAGACCATTGCCCACACACTGGAGGAGAAAGAAGCGGTTTTCCGGACCATGATCCCGAAGGTACCTCAGGAATTTGATTTCAGCGATTTTCCTTCTGAAGAGGTGTCTCTCGGAAATGTAACCCTTTTTGATCTGGTTTATGCCTTTAATCAGGCACTCAAGCGGTTCAAGGAAAAACCGGATCACCAGGTTATTGTTGATCAGATTTCCGTGGATGATCAAATCCATTATATTCGGGAGTTTATGAAATCCCGCGAGCAGATAACGTTTCAGGAATTGATAGAGCCCCTTAAAAGAAAGTTGGTGGTGATTGCCACATTTTTGGCCATTTTGGAAATGATCAAACAGCAGGAGATTGTGGTCAAACAAACCCTGCCGTTTTCGGAAATCTGGATTTTCAGGCCCCATCTTCAGAATTAGGGGATCCCCATTATCCAGTGGAAACAAAATTTTTACTTCGCACAATCGGGGTGAAATAAAGCAGGTTTTATTTTTATGGATGGAAGGCCATTCAAAAAGTAATCAAACGAGCTCATGCGTATGAAAAACCAAATGACGATTTACATGAACCAACAATCCGCCCGGGCGGATCAGGAAAAGTAGCATTTATGGACGAAATTGAATTGCAACGCATCGTTGAGGCGTTACTTTTTTCTTCAGACAAACCGCTGCCAGCCAAACACATATCCCAGATTTTGAATATCTCTGAAAAAAATGTTGTGGACTCTATTGATGCACTGAACCGTCTGTATGACGCCCGAGCGTTCAAAATTATCCGGGTGGCAGGGGGATTTCAGATGGTCACTAAACCGGATTATTACGGCTGGATTCGCCAGTTGTACAAAACCCGGAGCCGGAACCGATTGTCCCGTGCGGCACTGGAGACGCTGGCCGTTATTGCCTACAAGCAGCCGGTCAGTCGGGTGGAGGTGGAACACATTCGCGGGGTCAATTCGGACGGTGTTATCGGGACTCTTCTGGAGAGAAATCTCATTACCATCAAAGGACGTGCCGAGGCCGTGGGGCGCCCGTTACTTTACGGAACAACGGATGAATTTTTGCGCTATTTTGGGTTGAACGACCTTTCCGATCTTCCAAAAGAATCCGAAATTGAGGCCCTGTTAAAGGACAAAGAGGCGCAGGAGGAGGCAGATGCCGACGATTTGAATCGGGAAGTCGCCGGGCGAAATGAATCAGGAAAAGAGACCGATGATTCGACTGAATAAATTTATCGCCAACGCCGGTGTATGTTCGCGTCGGAAAGCCGACGAGTGGATTCAACAGGGACGGGTGCGTGTGAACGGAGAAACGGTTACCCATCTGGGCATCCAAATTGATCCGGAAAATGACCGGATTGAGATTGATGGTAACCCAATTGTACTTCCTCAAAAGGAAATCATCATTCTGTTCAATAAGCCGAAAGAGTGTTTGACGACGGTTTCAGACCCCTTCCGTCGAAAAACCGTGTTGGATTATGTACGCGTGCCCTATCGTATTTACCCGGTTGGTCGTTTGGATTACGACACCGAAGGAGTGCTTCTTCTTACCAATTCAGGAGAACTGGCCTATCGCTTAACCCACCCCAAATATGAAATTGACAAGGTTTATCTGGTCACACTTGAAAAACCGGTTACGTCCGACATGCTGCTTTCTCTGGAAAAAGGGGTTGAAATTGCTCCGGGGCGTGTGGTTTCCGGCCGTGTCGAAAAACGATCGTCGCATCGAATCGAACTGACCATTCACCAGGGGATGAAACATCAGGTGAAGCGCATGGTTCAGGCCGTTGGTAATCGGGTGGTGGCCCTCAAGCGCATTCGCCTGGGAGCATTGCACCTGGGTTCTTTGAAACCCGGTGAATGGCGGTTTCTAAATACAGAAGAAATCTCGCAACTCAAAAAAACAGTGAGGTTACCATGGAAATAAAGGGAAAACGCGTATTGATTTTAGGCGCATGGGGTTTGGTGGGATCCGCCATTTGCAGGCGACTTATTCCGGAGGAACCCGAAGAAATCATTGTTTCGTCCCTGGCAAAATGGGAAGCCGAAGATGCTGTTAATCGTTTGAAGGATATTAACAAAGAAGGAAAAGTCAAACTCATTCCCTCCTGGGGCAATATTTTCTTGCGGGATTCTTTGCAAAATATCCCCCGATCCGAAATTATTGAAAATCCAACCTATCGGGAACAACTTATTGAAGATGTTTTGGGTGACTTAACGCCTGAGATTTTGGGCCGTTCTTATCTGTACCAGACCATTCAAAAATACAAACCGCAAATTGTGATCGATAGTGTTAATTCGGCCACGGCTCTGGCCTATCAGGACGTGTTTTTGGGCTATTATCGGGTTCGAAAAGAACTCAAGAAATTCAAAAACGGGCTCCCGAATACAACGGGTTTGGTCGATGAAATTGAAAAACTGTTGAGCACACTTTATATTCCGCAATTGATTCGCCATGTTCAGATTTTGTATGAGGCCATGATGCAGGTCAGGACACGAATTTATCTGAAAATTGGTACCAGCGGAACCGGGGGAATGGGGTTGAACATTCCCTACACCCACAGTGAGGAAAAACCGTCACGGGTACTCTTGAGCAAAACTTCCGTGGCCGGAGCCCATTCTCTGCTGCTCTTTTTGATGGCACGCACGCCGGATGCGCCGATTACAAAGGAAATCAAACCGACGGCGGCTATTGCCTGGAAGCGCATCGGTTACGGCCCGATTCGAAAAGGAAACAAACAGGTTGAGCTCTACGACTGCAAACCCGAGAATGCCGTTCCCCTGAAGGGGGAGTTTCGCCTGCACGAAAAATTAAACTGGAAGAAATTAGAGGATGGCATTTTGGAATCGGTCTTCATTGACACCGGTGAAAATGGTATTTTTTCAAAGGCCGAATTTATGACCATCACCACAACCGGACAGATGGAATATGTTACCCCTGAAGAAATTGCAAAGAATGTGATTTACGAACTTAGAGGCGGCAATACGGGCCACGACATCATTAATGCGTTGGACAACGCAACGATGGGCCCCACTTACAGGGCGGGCTATCTGCGGCACACGGCTCTTAAAAAAATGGAGCAATTGGAAAAAGAACACGGTGTGGAAAGCATTGCGTTTGAGCTGCTGGGTCCTCCACGGCTTTCAAAGCTTTTGTACGAAGCCTATTTGTTCAAGAGAACGGTAAAAACAATGGAACATCTCCGGGATGCGGATGAGAACCAGCTTTCTCAACGATTGCTCGATCTGATCCAGTCGGACTCAAAGTTACGTTCGCAAATCATTTCAATCGGGATTCCCATTTTAATGCCCGACGGGGAACGTCTTTTACGGGGGCCCGTTGTGAAGATTCCGCCGTACCGGGGCGAGGACGTTCTGGAGATTCTGCCGGAGAAAATCGACATTTGGGCGCACGACGGCTGGGTTGATCTGCGGCCGTCGAATATTCGAACCTGGAAAAACCGAATGAAGAGAATCTTTGAAGAAATTGAAGCCGTTCCTCCCAATGATACCAGCTCTGAATACGACCAGGACCGCCAGTACTGGCTGGAAGACGGTGAAATAAACGTGGGAAAAATAGTCGGCTGGATTTTTACGAAAGAGGAAAAAGGCCTGCGGATGAAAGATTAAGGAGCCCGTGTTGAAGAAATTGATTATTGCCGTTGACGGACCGGCCGGCTCCGGAAAAAGTACGACGGCCAGGAAGCTTGCGCAAAAACTGGGGTATTTGTATCTGGATACGGGGGCGATGTACCGGGCATTTACACTGAAAGTTCTTCGGGAAGGGGCGGATTCCAACAGGCCAGAGGAACTTGAAAAATTGGCGGAACAGACGGAAATTAGATTGCTCCCGGATGCTTCGGGAATTCGGGTGTATCTGGACGGCGAAGATGTGACGGATGGGATTCGAACGCCTGAAATCGACCGGGCCATCAGTAAAGTCAGTCGGGTAAAAGCGGTGCGGGAACGGATGGTGGCGCTTCAGCGAAAAATTGGCAAGGATGGCGGCATTGTGGCCGAGGGCCGGGATATTGGCACCGTTGTTTTTCCCCGTGCCGATGTAAAAATATATTTGAACGCATCCCCGGAAGAGCGCGCCAGGCGACGCCTGAAAGAACTGCAGGAGAAGGGCGTAACCCTTTCATTTGAGGAGGTGCTGGCGGATATCCAGCGGCGTGACAAAATCGATTCCACCCGTGAAATCAGTCCCCTGAAAAAAGCGGCTGATGCAATTGAAGTGGATACAACGAATTTGTCCATTGACGAACAAGTAGATAAAATCTACCGAATCATTCAAAAATATCTTTGAAATGCCTGAGAATCCTTTCAGGTTTTGTTTAATGAAAATCTTGTATTTGAATCAATGGGGATCGCTTTTTATTTATTTTGTGCCGAACGCTTTGTTTTTTCAGTAAAAAGGGTTGCATTTTCAATGAGATTTTTTTATTTTATAGCTCAAATTATTTTAAAGTCAATATTTAGTGTGTTTTATGGATTAAAAGTTCTGGGGCTGATTGAAAAAACCAAAAAGGCTCCGGTCATTTTTGCATCCAATCACCAGTCGTTTGTGGATCCGCTGGTCATCGGATCTGTAATTCGGCAGGAAATATTCTATTTCGCCAAGCAGGAAATCTTTGAGTGGTTTTTTGTCCGGGACCTGGCGCGGTTTTTTAATGCGTTTCCCACCAAGCGGGGTAATTTTGATATGGAGGCCATCCGTTTTACGAAACGCATTTTGCAAAGCGGACGGTCACTGCTCATGTTTCCGGAGGGCACCCGAAGCAGAACGGGTGAGCTTCAAGAGGCACGCTCAGGGGTGGCGATGTTGGCGTATCAAAACGGAATTGATATTATTCCCATTCATATTCACGGAACATTCAGGCTTCGGGAGAGTTTTTTAAAATATCCCGGAATTATTGTGAATATTGGGAAGCGAATTCCGATGAAGGACTATCTGAATCGGCAGACGCCCCGGAAAAAGCTTTATCAGGAAATCAGCGACCGCATCATGCAGGAAATTGCTGAGCTCCGCGACCAATCATTTGCTTATCAGGCCTCACTAAGAGGCACTAAATAAAGAAGGAGGACGAACTAAATGCAAGATCAAGAAAAAGAAAATTCACTTCAGAATGACGAAGTGAATGAGAATCCCCAAAACATAACGGAGGGAGGTGGTGAACAGGTTCAGGCGACACCGGAAACCGACGCTGCGGAAACTACGGAAACACCGAGTGTTGAGGAAACCGTTGTAACGGAGACAGTGGTTGAAGAAACGCCGGCAGAAGGTGAGGCAGACACGGGTCCGAAGACACTGAAGTTGGAAGACCTGGTAGAGGAAAAGGAATATTCAGACGATGAAGCCGAATGGTACCGCCAAATTTATGAGCAAACGCTCAACAAATTTCAGGAAGGTGAAATTATCCGGGGCCGAATTCTGGCAATTAACCAGAAGGAAGTGTCTGTGGATATCGGATTTAAGTCTGAAGGCGTCGTTCCTCTGGAAGAATTCAGCAATCCTGAAGAATTAAAAATTGGTGATGAAATCGAGGTCTATCTGGACACGGTTGAGGATCGGGACGGCCAGTTGGTCCTTTCCCGCAAAAAGGCCGATTTTATTAAAGCCTGGGAACAGGTCATTAAATATTTCGAAGAAGACCGCACGATTGAAGGGCGCATTGTTCGCCGGATTAAGGGTGGAATGGTGGTCGATATAATGGGTGTGGATGCCTTTTTACCCGGTTCCCAGATTGACGTGAAACCGGTTCGGGATTTTGATGCCCTGGTTGGCAAGACATTTGAATTTAAAATTGTGAATGTCAATCAGCCCCGGAAAAACATCGTTGTGTCCAGACGTGTTTTGATTGAAGAAGGGCTGAAAGGCCAGCGCGAAAAGATCCTGAACGAGCTGGAAAAAGGCCAGATTCTGGAAGGAACCGTCAAGAACATTACCAATTTTGGCGTATTCATCGATTTGGGCGGCGTTGACGGGTTGTTGCACATCAACGATTTGTCCTGGGGCCGCGTGAGCCATCCGTCCGAGGTGGTCTCCCTGGATGAAAAGATTAAGGTGATGGTCCTTGATTTCGATGAAGATAAAACAAGAATCTCTCTTGGTTTAAAGCAGCTTCAACCACACCCGTGGGAAAATGTGGAAGAGCACTACCCGGTGGGAGCCAAGGTGACCGGAAAAGTGGTCAATATTGCGGATTACGGTGCCTTTGTTGAGCTGGAAAAGGGCATCGAAGGGCTTATCCACATCTCTGAAATGTCCTGGACACAGCATATCCGGCATCCGAGCCAGGTTGTTTCTCTGGGCGATATTGTTGAAGCCATTGTTTTAAACGTCGAAAAGGATGAACGCAAAATCTCGTTGAGCCTCAGGCAATTGGAACCCAATCCCTGGGATGAAATCGAGAAAAAATATGAAGTGGGATCTCACCACAAGGGCATTGTCAGAAATCTGACCAACTTTGGTGCGTTTGTCGAGTTGGAAGAAGGCATTGACGGATTGGTTCACATCTCTGATCTGTCCTGGACCAAGAAGGTCCGTCATCCGAGTGAAGTGCTCAAAAAGGGTGACGAAATCGAAGTGGTCGTGCTGGGCATTGACCGCGACAACCGCCGCATTTCACTGGGATACAAACAGGTCTTCGAAAATCCGTGGGATTCCCTGGAGCAGCAGTACAAGCCCGGTACCCGGGTGAAGGGCAAGATTGTCCGGCCGATCGACAAAGGCCTGATTGTGGAAATTCCTGAGGATGTTGAGGGATTTGTGCCCATTTCTCATCTGGTGGAAATGGACAAACCCGAAATCAAACATATCAGTGATGTCTACAATGCCGGTGACGAAGTTGAGCTGTCTGTGATCGAATTCGACAAGACGAACAAACGAATCGTATTGTCGGAACGTAGTCCGGAGGAGTTGACTCCGGAACAGGGTGGAACCGCTTCGCCTGGTGAAGGAAAAGGCGAAAAACGGCCCCGAATCCGGCGGACGGGCGCGAAACCTTCAAAGAAAGCGGCTGCAGCAGAAAAAACAGAGGAGTCACCCAAAGAAAAAGCAGCAGATGCGGCCAAACCCGAAGCCGAAAAGGAGGACTCTCCCGAACCGGCCGAAACTGCAGCGGAAGCGTCCGAAAAGCCTGCCGCCGCGGAAGAAACAGAAGAAAAAACAACTGAGAAAACGGAAGAAAAAGGGGCCGAACCCGCTGCGGATTCTGTTGAAGAAGAGAAGCCCGCAACTGAGGAAAAACCGGCTGAAGAAGAAAAAACTGAAGATGCTTCCGAAGAAAAGGCGGCTGAAAAACCGGAGGATTCTGAAGAGAAGGAAAAGTAAGTCGTTTATTATTGAACTGATAAAAAAAGAGCCGGCATTTTTTCCGGCTCTTTTCATTTGGGATGGTTTTTTTCTCGTATGTGGCAACGAAGGGAAAATAAGATCAACAATTTGTGATAAAAATTGATTTGCCATTAACACGGCGTCGCTTTATAATTAACTGAAAAATAGGTTATTATGTAACATTTTTCTGTTGATGACCTTCCGAGTGAGGGGGTGGGTTGAAAAAAGGTCAACTAATAAAATCCGATTTTTTCAAAGCTTTCTTTTAACGGGACAATATTACAATCACTTCAGACGATTAGATGCGAATTTATGAAAAAAACGGTTTCATTTTACACATTGGGCTGTAAACTAAATCAGGCTGAAACGGCAGCAATTGCGGCCGATTTTGCGGCCCGGGGGTATGAGATTGTTCCCTTCGGGGAGCCTGCCGATGTGGTGTTTATTAACACCTGCAGCGTTACGGAACGGGCCGAGCAGAAATGCCGCCGCGTCGTGCACCGGTCTGTCCGAAAATCTCCGAAAGCGAAAATTGTGGTGGCAGGCTGTTATCCACAGCTTCGGCCGGAGGTCATTGCCGACATTCCCGGAGTGGATCTGATTCTTGGAACCCAGAATAAATACGACGCCGTTTCACAGGTTGAAAATCTGTCGAAAGAAGCGCTGCCCAGAAGGAATGTTGCGCCCTTTTCAAAAAAGGAAGCCTTCCGCTATTTTGACGGCGGATATGTCGATCAACACACCCGGGCATTTCTGAAAATACAGGACGGCTGCGATTACCGCTGTTCCTATTGTTCAATTCCGTTTTCGCGGGGGCCTTCCCGCAGCGATCACCCCCAGGCTATTGTGGCTCGGGCGCAGGCACTGGCCGCGCAGGGGTTTAAAGAGCTGGTTTTAACGGGGGTTCATATTGGGATGTACGGAAAGGATTTGGATCGGGAAGAAAATTTGGTGCGTCTGCTCTGGCGTCTGTTGAAAATCGAGGGGTTGGAGCGTATCCGAATCAGCTCCTTGGATCCGCATGAGGTAACGGATGATTTAATCGATTTGGCAGCTTCAACGCCTCGAATTGCCCCGCATTTTCACATTGCGCTGCAAAGCGGGGATAATGAAATCCTCAGGCGCATGAAGCGGGCGTATCGGGTTGAAAAATTCCAATCGGTTACGGAAAAAATCCGTTCAAAAATTCCCCATGCCGGAATTGGCGTGGATGTCATTGTTGGTTTTCCGGGAGAAACGGAAGAAAAATTTCAGGCGACCCGTCAGGTTCTCTCTGAAAGTCCGGTCACGTTTTTTCATGTCTTTTCATACTCCCGAAGGGCCGGTACTCCGGCAGAGAAATTCCCCGATCAAATTCCAATGGCTGAAAAGAAGCGCCGTGTGGATGAACTCATTCAGTTGGGTGAAGAAAAGAAACGGGCGTTTGAGAAGGGGTTTCTTGGGAAAACTCTGCATGTTTTGGTTGAGAAGCGAAAAGGCGACCGGAACTGGCAGGGGGTGGCTGAGAATTACATCCGCGTATTTTTAACCCGGGCCGCAGCCGGGAATGAAATTCTTCCCGTTCGAATTACGGAAATCTCAGACGGGAAGGTGTTTGGAATTCCTCTGTTTGGTCTGCAGGAAAAGGACGACAGAAATTCCCATCCACCCAAAAAGGTCTTGATCTCCCACTATCCCAATCCCACATAAGCGTCCAAACAACCTTGCGAAGGTTTGGAGCCTTCGCAAGGTTTCGAATAGTGTTTCAAAAAATATTAATTCAGTTGTTGCATATTTCCTTAGATTTTCTTATTTTGTAAAAAATTTTTATTGCGTGATTTTGAGACCATTTAGAAACACCACCTAATCTGTAGAATGGTGTAAACCGGGAATTCATTAATCCTTCATTTCTGATCCAAAAAAAGGAGATTCCGTATGGCGAAGAGTGAGTTTAAACCTTATGTACCCATCGTAACGTCTCTGCGGGAATTTACCCCCAAGGCTTTGTTGCTTGGTGTGCTGCTGGCTGTTCTTTTGGGAGCCGCCAATGCCTATGTCGGCATGAAAGCCGGAATGACGGTTGCCGCTACGTTTCCTGCGGCGGTCATTGCCATTGCGGTGTTGCGGCCATTTAAGGGAAGCATTTTGGAAGAGAACATCGCGCGAACCACGGCCTCCGTTGGTGAAGCCCTCGTGGCCGGTGCCATTTTTACCATCCCGGCCTTTCTTTTGTCAGGCGTTTGGGATCACCTGCATTATTGGGCAAGCACGGCCATTATGTTTGTGGGAGGTACCCTCGGCGTCCTTTTTGTGGTGATTTTGAGGCGAACCCTTGTGGAGGAAGCGGATTTGCCTTTTCCTGAAAGCGTTGCCTGTGCCGAAATTGTGAAAGCGGGACAAAAGGGACAATCGGGAGCCTCGTACGTTTTTGGAGCCATGGGTATCGCTTCACTTCTGGAACTCTTTAAAAACAGTCGGGGGATTCAGATTTTTGTTGAAAATTTCAGTGGGTTTATTCATTTCAAACAATCGGTGATGCAGCTTTTTAACGGAAACGGCGGTAAAATCGGAAAAGCCATCACGTATGGCGGAGGGATTTTCTGGAAGTCCCCGGCAGCCTCCCCGGCACTGATTGGAGTGGGCTACATTATCGGCCCCCGATTGGCCAATATTACGTTTTCGGGCGGTGTTTTCGGATGGCTGCTGCTTATTCCGATGGCCACCTTTTTTAACACGAACCTGGCGTCAATGGTCGGGCACGGCGCAGGGCTGGGTGATTGGTACTCCATTGGGAATGCCGTGTGGTATTACCAGATTCGACCCATTGCTGTGGGCGCCATGCTGGTCGGTGCGTTCTACACGCTTTGGACGCTGCGGGATGCCCTGATTTCCGGGATTGGCAAGGGCCTGGCCGATGCCAAACTGGCCCGTCAGGGTGAAGGAGCCGATAAAAATCGCCTTGAAAAAGACTTGCCGTTTACCCAAATTATCATTGCCATTGTTGTCCTGGCAATTCCCATGATCATTATCTACGAACATTTTTCCGGAAACATTGGAAGCGCGCTTGTGGCGACTCTGGTTATGATTATCTTGGGATTCCTCTTTGCCGCGGTGGCGGGCTATCTGGTTGGAATTATCGGTAGTTCCAGCAATCCCATTTCGGGATTAACCCTTTCCACATTAATCATTGCGGCGCTGCTCATGGTGGCCCTTGGTGTAACGGGTCAGCACGGCGTGGCCGCTGTTTTGGGCGTAGCCGCTGTGGTATGCGTGATGGCCGGAATTGCCGGGGATATGATGCAGGATTTGAAAGTGGGACATATCCTGGGCGGTACTCCCTGGAAGATGGAGCTGGGTGAAATTATCGGCGTGATCGCGGCCTCACTCGTCATGGTTTGGCCCATTCAAATATTGAATGCTGCAACACCCGGCGGAATTGGGGGCGAACTCCTGCCAGCCCCGCAAGCCGGTTTGATGGCCCTGATGGCCCAGGGAATTGTGGGCGGGCACATGGCCTGGCCCCTGGTCATTGTGGGAATGATGTTTGCCGTGGGTCTGATTCTCATTAAATCTCCATCGCCCATGTTGATTGCCGTTGGAATGTACCTCCCGTTTCAGACGACGGCAGCCATCTGGATTGGCGGCCTGTTTAAATGGGCCCTGCAGGCCATTATGAAACGGAAAAAGTTTTCGGACGACCAGAAGGAGCTGACCGAAAATACGGGAATATTAATTGCTTCAGGTTTGGTGGCTGGAGAAGCCCTGACGGGTGTGATTCTGGCAGCCCTTTATCTGGCGCATGTGAATCTTCCCGTAATCAGCAAATCCCCGTGGATTGGGCTCCTCGTCTTTCCCATTTTATATTATATGATGATTTCAATTCCATTGCGGAGAATAAAACGTGCGGCGTAAAACGGATGAAACAGTTGAAGAAAAAAATCTACTGGATCTGATTCCGGTCCAAACCCGGGACTGGGAAGAAGCCGGGGAAGGAAAAATCAGGATTTTGGTTCCCCGATTTGGTAATCACTGGCTCGGGAGAAAACTGAAATCCACCATGAAAAATCCGAATTATTACGTGAATTTGGATGAGTTCGGCAGTTTTGTCTGGCGCTTTATCGACGGTAAGCACACGGTGTACGAAATTGGTATGATTCTTCGTGAACGCTATGGAGAGGCGGTTGAACCTGTGTTCGACCGCCTCGGTATTTTTTTTCAACAATTGTCTCGCGGAAAGTTTATTTCATGGAAAGATGAAACGGCGGGGAAGCCGTAATCTTTCTGCCAAAAAACTCACGAAAAGACGACTCAATTGAGTCCTTTTGTCATTTGCAAGGTTTGCTTGAAAAGACTCTTCTTAACAACACTTTTTTTCCTCGGGTTGGTTGGGATACCTGCCTTTTTACAGGCTCAAAACTACGCGACACTGACAGGTGCCGTGAAGGATTCAGCCAGCGGCGAACCGCTCATTGGCGTAAATGTGTTTCTGCAACACACCACCCGCGGCGCAGCAACCGACGTAAATGGTTTCTTTGTCATTCCGGCTATTCCTCCGGGAACCTATACGGTTGTTTTTCAATACATGGGCTACAAAAGTTTGAAGAAAAGAATGCGGTTTTCTCCCGGGGAAAGCAGAATTCTTCACATTAGCCTGCAGAAAACGGTTTTAAGGCTCGGCAGCGTCGAAGTTACCGCTGAAACACAGAAAGAATTCGATCGAACGGTGGAGCCGGGCGTTGTGACCCTTTCACCCCGGGAGCTTCAGAAAATGCCGGCGTTCATTGAGTCGGATATCTTCAGAAGCCTTCAAATGCTTCCTTCGGTCAAATCGTCAGGAGACTATAACGCAGCTCTTTATGTGCGGGGAAGCAATCCTTCCGAAAACCTGACGCTTCTGGACGGCATTACGGTTTACAACCCCTATCATCTTTTTGGGCTTTTTAGTACATTCAACACGGATGCGGTTAAAGAGGTAAATTTTATGGTCGGGGGATTCCCGGCTCGCTACGGCAACCGGAATTCTTCCGTGTTAAATGTGATCACAAAGGATGGCAACCGGAAGTCCTTCGATGCGGAAGGCGATGTGAGTCTCCTCAGCTCTAAAATTTTGATTGAGGGGCCGCTGCCACGCGGATCGTTTTCACTGGCCGGAAGACGAACCTATTTTGACCAGATTTTAAAACTCTTCCGGGTCAATTTCCCCTACTATTTTTACGATTTTCAGGGAAAGGTAAATGTGGATCTCTCCGAAAATCACACGCTCACATTTATGGGATTTTTTGGAAATGATGTCCTTCGCCCAAAAGTGGAGGAGGAAAATTCCAACGATCAATTCGATTTTCACTGGGGAAATCGGACGCTCGGAGTGCGCTGGCGGGGGATTCTTCGGCCGAACCTCTTGGTTGAATCGGTAGCGTCTGCCAGCCGATTTATTATCAGCCAGTACGCAAAATCGGAAGACGGCGAGGTGCGCGCCGAGAACAGCATCACGGATTTTACGCTCAAATCCCATGTAACCTATTTTTATGGGGACAGGCACCAATTTGAAACGGGGTTGGAGGCGACGGGATTAACCTTTCGTACGTTGGTAGCGGATGCTTTTAATCGCTTTGTGGACATCAAGATCGTGCCCCGCTATGCAGCCCTTTACTTTCAGGATGAATTCCACGCCGGAAAATGGACAGTGCAGTCCGGATTGCGTTTGAATGATTACACCCGGGGGAATCGCCTTGTTCTCGATCCCCGCCTCAGCATACGCTACCGCATGAACAACCTTTTTCAATTTAAATTTGCCACCGGGCAGTACACCCAGTTTTTAACCACGTTTGACCTGGAAGAACTCATTCACTTTCGGCTGTTTGATGTCTGGCTGCCCCTGGACAAGCACCAACTGCCCATTCAGTCGGATCACGTGGTCTTGGGAATGGAAACAAAGCTATGGCCCGAGGCAAAAATCTCGGTGGAGGGCTATTACAAACGGATGGAAAATCTGCTGTCTTTTTACCCGAGCAATGTGCAGAAGAATCGGGATCGGGACCGGCTTTTTTGGTCGGGTGAAGGGAGAAGCTATGGGGTGGAGCTTTTGGTGAAAAAGGATATCGGAACGTGGTTCGGATGGATTGGCTACAGCCTTTCTTTCGCGGACCGGCGTTTTCCCCAAATTGCCACGCAGAAAAATTGGTTTCCGGCCAGTTTCGATCGCCGGCACAGCGTCACGGCCTCACTGGCCTTTCCGTTTACCCGAAACATCCGGTTCGCGATGAACGTCGTTTTCAGCACGGGCAATCCCTTTACGGAGCCGATCGGTGTGGTCCCGATTATCCACGAAAGCGGGGATGTTTCCTATCATTGTTTGGTCGATCACAAGAACAATGCGCGCTACCCGTTGTACGATCGATTGGATGTTTCCCTGAAATGGGAATCGTCCCGTCGAAAGGGATTTCACATCCAACCCTATTTTCAAATTGTAAACGCTCTCAATCGGAAGAATGTTTTCTTTTATTACACCTCGTTTGAGGGATTGGGCATTCCCAAAGAACGCAAAGCCGTACAAGGGTTTCCAATTGTGCCGACGCTGGGGGTTCATTTTGAGTTTTAGTGAGATTGAAAAGCGTTCCATTTTATGTGATTAGGGACAAGGAACATGTGTTTATGAGAAGGATTTGGACAGATCGAAGAATTATCCTGCTTATTTTGATAGGACTGGCGGCGGGGATTGGCGGCAGCCAATGCAGTAAAAATCCCCAACTGCCGTCCATTCACTACAACCCCGAATTGGTTGTCTTTGGAATTTTGTCTCCGGGAAGCTACCAATTTAAGGGCGGAATTATTGAAAACAGCCTAAGCCGAAATTTTTTTGTGGTGCAGCGAACCTATCAGATGGATGAGAAACTGGTCTTTCAGAAATTGCCTTCCGTTGATATTTTCATCGATTCGGTCAAACTCTTTCCCGTTGGATATGCGAAGCGGGAATCGTACGATCCGAATGGTCCGTTCAGTACACGGATTGATTCTGTTCGTGTGTATTCATTTGATCAAAAGAAATTTCCAATCCATGAAGGGCAAACCTACACATTGCGGGTGAATGTGCCCGGGTTCACGTCCCTCCGGGCAATTACGCGGGTTCCGGATGCACCCGTTATCTATTCACCCAAAGATACGGTGTATCTTTCGGAAAAACAATTTGTTGTAAAATGGACGCCGGTGGAACCGGTGGGAGGCTATCGTTTCTCTGTCCTGGTGAAAGATATGTGGTCTGCTGAGGAGTGGCCCGTGATAGAAGATGAGGTCAGCCGCAACACACACCACTATGTCGTTGATCTGAAGCGAATTTGGCCATATGAAGGTCTTCGGAAAATCAGCATCGAAGTTCAGGCACTGGATGAAAATTATGCCGATTACATTTCGCTGCGAAACCTGATTTTTTCGAATTGCCTGACCAAAGAAAATTTTAATGTGGAAGGGGGATACGGACTTTTTGGCTCAATGGCCAGCGATAAAAAAACAATCATTCTCGAAGAGAAATAGATCCGCCGGAAGGAACGGTTCCTGTGAGAATATGCCGGAATTTTTTTCTTTCGGAAATGACGGTAATTCCAATACGAAATGCAGAATAATGGTAAAAAAATCTATTTCAGTTGCATTCTGATGAATTTTGTCATAAATTGAAATTTGTTTAATTCAAATTAAAGAAATTGCTAATTAGTTTAAGGAGATTTAAAATGCCTATTGGCCATGACCAGGTTGCATCTATTCACTATATTTTAAAAGATGAAGATGGAAATGTTCTGGATTCAACGGTAAACCGGGAGCCCTTTTCTTTTTTGGGCGGACACGAACAGATTTTGCCGAAGTTGGAAGAAGCCATCTCAACGATGTTAATTAATACGAAAAAGGAAATCACGCTTCAACCGGCCGAAGCCTACGGTGAGTATGTGGAAGAAGCCGTACAAAAAGCCAATCGGTCTGATTTTCCGGAAAATGTGGAATTGAAAGAAGGAATGGAATTTTACGCCTCTTCCCCTGACGGACAGAATATGCCGTTTACCATCCGAAGCATCGAGGGTGATGTGGTCACAATCGATTTTAATCATCCGCTGGCAGGCAAAACCTTGACATTTGAGGTGGAACTGGTGGACGTTCGGGATGCCACTCCTGAAGAGCTTTCGCACGGGCACGTGCACGGCCCCGAGGGACATGAACACGCGTAGAGCCGTCTTACTGAAAGATCGTTAATAGAAAAGCGGGATATGATAATTAGGGTCAAATTGATTTTGGCCCTTTTTTTATCTTCTAAAGATAACTTCTTTGCTGCCGGCGGCTCCGTATTTTAAACTTGCACTTTGGGAAGAAAAATACTAATTTAAATACCTGAGGAGACAGGGATGGACGAGAAATTATATCATTATCGGGCCCATGTCGTCAGTGTTTACGATGGGGATACGATTCATGTTGACATCGATCTGGGCCTCGGCATCTGGCAAAAAAATGAAAAAATCCGGCTGGCTCGAATCAATGCGCCTGAATTAAGGGGCGATGAGCGGCCTGCAGGGATTGAATCTCGCGATTTTCTCCGACGTTTTATTCTTCATCAATCTGTTCTTTTAGAGACCAAAAAAGACCGAAAGGGTAAATGGGGACGGTATATTGGGGAAATCTGGATCAAGACCGATGGTCAGTGGGTGAATGTGAATGACCGGATGGTTGAAAAGGGATTTGCGGTGTACATGAATTACTAAAATATCAGTAAAAAAATCTGTACTGAATGTGAGTGTGTTTATCAACCGAATTGAATTGCAGGAATGAAAATAAATGACGCTGAAAGGAGCTTGTTAAAATGATTCAAGGACATATCTTTAAAAAAATCGTTTGGACAGGAATTGTCGGATTAATGGGTTTTTCTCTTGTTTTTTTGGGATGCAGTAAAAAGGAAGAAGTACCCAAAACACAGGCACCCGTTGCGAACCCGCATGGCGCTATGAATAGTTCCGCCGGGATGATGGGAACTGCGCGTGTGGCCACCGATGACAATCCCTTGCCGTTAAAGAAAACGGGAATCAACAGTGTGCAGGAGATGAACAAGTATTTGGACCAGATCAAAAATAAAAAGCTGCGATCCCGGTTTGAACATGATTTTCGGCTGTGTTTTACGGAAAATAGAAATCTTCGCGATTACGAAACGGCCCGTGCGGATTTATTGACGTTCATTAAAAAAGAACCGAATTTTGCTCCGGCTTACCGCCTGCTGGGATACACCGAATTCAATCTGGGTTTCAATGTTAAAAAAGCGATGGCCTATTACAACAAGGCCCTCCAGATTGATCCGAATTACGGGGAAGTGCATTACGCACTGGCTTTTATGTACGTCATGTCGGATATGAACAAAGGGCTGATGCATTTTCGAAAAGCCATGGCACTGGGAATCCCCGATGAGCATCATTTGGGGCCCCAGTATTACGATATGCCGCATAAATAGGCAAGGGGTGAACAATTATATTTTGTACGAGGAATGCCAGTCACAACGACTGGCATTTTTCTATTCACATTTTACCGGATGTTGTGAAAGAATGAAATGGACGGCTGACAGGATTTCTGCCGGGTATTTTTATTCAAATCGTGCAAATTTTATGTGACGACTCCTAAAAAATGTTGATTTTTTGGGTGAATTTATTATTTTTATTACACATTATTCTTTTAATTTTTGGGTTGAGAAAGGGAGCCATAACTCTTCGTACAAGGATGTTGTTTGTAGAAAATGAACGGCTGTCTTAAAATGCTGTTTTTCCCTTTGCGTTGGGTTGGAAAAATCAGACATTGATATCGAAAATGGAGAAAATGACGAAAAAGTTTTACATAGAAACCTACGGATGCCAGATGAATAAGTACGACTCGGAAATTGTCGCTGGCATTCTTGCAAAAGAGGGCTACCTGCAGGTCTTCCGGCCTGAGGAAGCGGATATTTTGTTGGTTAACACATGCTCCGTTCGGGAACATGCGGAAAAACGGGCATTGGGCCGCGCCGATAATTTGGTTGTTTTCAAGCAAAAAAATCCGGAGGCCAAGATTGGGGTACTGGGTTGTATGGTTCAAAATCTGGGAACCCAAATTCTCGAGAACCATCCGGCCGTTGATTTTGTAGCCGCGCCCGATTCCTATCGCCGTTTGCCGGAGATTCTTCATAATCATGTGAAAGCCTCGGAAGGTGATTTTTCCGTTCGGGCCTTTCTGAACGAAAGCGGATCGGATGAAACCTATGATGATGTGTATCCGTCTCGTGTGGAGGGGCTCAGCGCATGGATTGCGGTTATGCGCGGATGCAACAACTTTTGTGCGTATTGCATTGTTCCGTATGTTCGGGGACAGGAGCGAAGCCGGCCGGCCAAACACGTAGTGGAAGAAGTGAAGAGGCTGGTAGACGAAGGTTTTGTAGAAGTCACCCTATTGGGCCAGAATGTGAATTCGTATGATGACGGGGAGAACGATTTTCCCGATCTTTTGAAACGGGTAGCAGAAATAGAGGGTATCAAACGCATTCGTTTTGCCACGTCGCACCCGAAAGACCTGTCGGAGAAGCTGGTTCGCACGATTGCAGACAATCCCAAAATCTGCAATCACATTCATTTGCCCGTTCAATCGGGATCAACGAAAATCCTTCAGGCCATGAATCGCGTGTACACCCGGGAGGACTATTTAAAGCGGGTCGATTTAATCCGCCGCTATCTGCCGGATGTGGGGTTAACGACAGATGTCATTGTGGGATTTCCGGGAGAGACAAAAAAGGATTTTGACCAGACCAAATCGCTTCTTCAATCGGTAGAATATGACGGCGCATTTATTTTTAAATATTCGCCCAGGCCTCACACGCCGGCCGCAAAGCTGAAAGAAACCCTCACTGAAGCGGAGAAAATCGAACGCCTTCAGGAGCTCAATGCCATTCAAAAAGAAATTACAAAAAAGCGAAACAGAGGCCACATCGGGGAAATCGCTGAAATTTTGGTTGAGGGTCCCAGCAAAAGATCCCTGAAAGATGCCATGGGACGTTTGGAAAACAATAAGATTGTGATTATTCCAAATACGCAACTCACGCCGGGGACTTTTAAAACCGTTCGCATTGTGGATGCAAAGGGTGTAACCCTTTTTGGGGAGCAGGTGTGATTTAAAAACGCTGTTGTGGTCTGTTTTTTAAAGAATCAATACAAAACAAGGAGAGTGTCCATGTGGCTCGTTAAATGGATTGTTGGCATATTTTTGGTACTTGCGATTCTTGGATTTGCCCTGCAGAATCAGCACCAGGTCGTACAAGTCTACGTCGCAAACTGGGTATCTCCGGAAGTTCCCCTCTATTTTGTGATTTACATTGCATTTGCGCTGGGTATGATTACTTCCATTCTTTTTGCCCTGGTTAAGATCTTTCAGCTCAATCAGGACAACCGGAAAATCAAAAAGGAACGAAACGAGTTGGAAGAGGAATTAAGAAAGCTGCGGAATCTGTCCATTAGCGACGAGACACCGGCGCTTCCTAATCCGACGTCAGAAACACCCAATGCTTCAAAGGAATCCTAAATCATGACAACTGAAATGTGGTATTTGGTAATTTTTGCGGCAATTGTTGTTATTCTTTTGTTGATTTATTCTCTTTGGCGGATGAAATCTTCCGCTGCAAAGAAGCGTCCTGTGATCGATCCGTACGTGCAGGGACTCAATGCGCTTGTGGAAGGCGATCTGGATCGGGCCGCTGATTATTTTAGAACGAGTGCTCAAAAAGACAGCGAAAATATTGATGCCTATTTAAAATTGGGGGATATCTTTCGAAAACAAGGATATCCGGATCGGGCCACAAAAATACACCGGGAGCTGCTGGTGCGGCGGAATCTGAATCCTTCCGTTCAGCTTCAGATTTTGCGGAGTCTGGTGCAGGATTACAGGGAGTCCAAGCGATATGACCAGGCGCTGAAACGGCTCGATGAAATTCTGCAGCATATTCCAAAGGACGAATGGGCCCTCTCGTACAAGGTGGAATTGTTTGAAGAAATGGGCGAATGGGACAAAGCCTTTCGTACGCTGAATGTTTTGGCAAAGTCAAAGCGTATGTCGGAGGATGTGTCCCAAAAATTGGCGCTTTATCGCGTAGAAGAAGCCAGACAACTTTTTTCGCAGGGACACGAAAAATCCGGTCGCATTAAATTGCGGGAAGCCCTGAAGATCGATAAAAAATGTGTTCCGGCCTATCTGTATCTTGGAGATTCTTACATGCGGGAAAATCGGGCCGACGATGCTCTGAAAACCTGGAAGAATTTTGTGGAAGAGGTGCCGGAATACTCCCATCTGGTTTTTAGCCGCCTGCGCGAACTTCTTTTCCGTATGGGGAAATTCAGCGAAATTGAATCTATTCTGACCGATTTGCTGCACAAACATCCTGAGAATTACAATGTTTACTATGCACTGATTCATCTTTATGAAAACAAAGGCCAGTACCTTGAGGCCATTAACTTGTGCGATCAAATTCTGGAAGGCAAACCCGATGACACGGATGCCAATTTACTTAAAATACGGCTCTTGGCGCGTCTAAAGGATTTCCATAAGCTGGAGACCGAGGTGATTTCTTTTACGGAAAAAATCATGCACCCCAAGGAGGAGTACGTTTGCTCCTCATGCGGTTATCGTTCCGGCGAGCCCCTCTGGCACTGCCCGAAGTGTGGCGGCTGGAATACATTTGACCTGAAAAGGAAAAACTAAATAGGGGCAAATTCAATTATGAGGCTGTTCTAAAAGATGTGCCTACTCATTTCACGAATGTTTGATGTAAATCAGGGTGAGTCTATCGGATGAAGAAAACGATTCAAATCATCATTTTTTCATTTCTTTTCATTGCAGGTGTTTCTGCACCTCTTTTTGCCCAAAAAGAGGTCATGACCTATTTAAAAACGGGTGATTTTACGGGGTTAAAGAAAGATTTGCCCCAACTGCAGAAAAAATATCCTAACAGTACACTGATTCCCTATTTGAAGGCCATCCTGATCAGCAACGGAAAAACAGCCCTTCAATCGTTTAAGAATCTTCGCAAAACCTATAAAAATGAAAAATGGCTGCCGGCGGTTCTGATGCGGATTGCCCAATACCATTACGTTCAGGGATACTACATTTCGGCAAAGGATGAATTTAGACAGGTGGCTGCCCAGTATCCAAAAGCCTCGCTGGCCCCGGAGGCATTGTATCAGGTGGCTCTTTGTTGGATGGCAATGGCTGCCACGGATTCTGCCCGGGTGGTTCTGGAAAAGGTCGTTGAAAGGTACTACGGAAGCAAAATTGCCGAGCTTGCCTCCCGCGACTTGAGAGAGATTTCAGGCGGACAATCTTCGCCTGCGAAAACCCCTCAATCGACGACGGCCTATTTCACGGTTCAAACCGGAGCCTTTTCCTCAAAAGATAATGCCACACTTCAATTGCAATTTTTTGAGCAAAAAGGGATTCACGGAGTTCTTTCGCAGAAAACAGTCAATGGGAAAACGCTTTATCTGGTTTGGATTGGAAAATTTACTACACAAAAGGATGCAACTGCGTACGGAAAAAAATTGCAGAAAAAATTTAAGGTTTCCTACCGAATTGTGGAACACCCCTGATCGCTAAAGACCGCCTGCTCAAGATGTTGGAATGGTATCCTGTTTTTATCGTCCTGCTTAACGCGCCCAGGATTTTTCCAGTTGGTGTTTGACTCGTTTTCTAAAGAAGAAGAATTTCGTTTTCAGATAAATCACCCGAAGTCTCAAAATAAAATTGGTCATTTTTCCTCCTCAACGAAGTCCCATGCGTCTGCCCAAAGTGTACGATCGGTAGACGATTTTTTTCTTTCTCACTTTGGGGTCTTTCTCCTGATCGTAATCATTCTCAGACGCCTGAAGTTCCTTTTTTTTGATCACTTTTTTCTTTCCCATGATATTCTCCTGCATTCAAATGTGAGATTGCAATAATAATACCAAAATCATTTTGAAAACAATCGGAATGATTCCCTTTTAAAAACAAGATATTAGCAAATTTATTTTCACCCCGTTCATTTATATTATCGTCAGATGTTGTAAAAAAATGAGGCGTGTGAACAAAAAGTGTCCATTTTATAAGACATGTGAACGGAGTAAGATAAGCTGACCATTCAGCGAAACAAGGCAATCAGGGGGCGGTTACAAAAAGGTTACCTTGCTCACAAAAAAAGCCGTAGAACCCTATTTTGTAAAAAAGAAGACTTAAACAATAAAACGATGGAGCCGATAACTTTAAAATGGGGAAAGAGACGCTTTCCTTCACGTTGCTTTTTATTTTTAGAAATTTCCCTTGCATTTTAGAATCTATTTTTATATTTTAATTGAAATTTTTGCTAACACCCAGTTAAGGATATTCTGAATGATGAAGAAAACTATTCTGCACGGAACGTTCATTTCATTGTTTTTTCTATTTATTTTTGTTGGTTGTGCAGGAACGCGAAAGAATGCGCCGTCAAGGGAAGCGGCTATTCAAAAAAAGGAGCAAAGTAAGGTACTCCGCTATCTAAAAAACAACCCGAATGATCCGCTGGCGTATTTTCAGTTAGCAAAATTGTCCTATCAGGGAAACAACTATTCTCAAGCGCTTGTTTATTTGGATTCCACCCTCAGCAAGAACCCCGATTACCAGCCCGCCTATTTGTTGAAAGGCAAAACACTTTGTCAGCTGGAAGAATACAAACAGGCCTGTTCGGCATTTGTTCGTTTACTGGAGCAGGATTCGGAGGGTCTGTATGTCAGAGAAGTGGGTGGAACGGTGGGCATTCTTTACAAAATTTCTCAGCTAACCAAAGGCGATTTCAATGACGCCAGTCCGCATTTTATGCCGGACGGCAGTCAGATACTCTTTCAATCGGATCGAAAGGGCAATTGGGATATTTTTTCAATGAACCCAATGGGCGGAAATATTTTGGGGGTTGTGGTCGATTCGATGAATCAGGAATTTCCGGTTCCGGCACCCGCCGGCGATTGGGTGTACTACACACAGAATCAGGGCGCCGAAACCAAATTCCGGGATATCTACCGTGTGCAGCCCTCTTCCGGGAAAAGGGAAAAGGTTGTGAGTGGGTTATCCGACGATTGGTATCCTGCACCCGATGCCAACCAGGTATTTTTTGTGTCCAACCGTCTTTTCCCGGAACGGGATTCTCTGACGTCCATTTTCAAGCAAACTCTGAGTAAGGATGAACCCCCCGTATCCCTTTTCCCAAACGGTATTTATGCGGCTCCCTCGGTAAATGAAAAGACGGGGAAACTTTTATTCACGAAGAAGGAAAACGGCTATTTTCATCTTTTTGAGGCTGATTTTTCCGGCAAACATATGAAGGCTCTGGGGGAAGAACCCTTTAATTACGGAAATCCCTGTTTTTCACCGGATGGAAAAAGAGTGGTCTTTTTCAGCAATCAACACAAAAATTACGATATCTATTTAAAAGATCTCCAGACGGGAAATGTTTTACGTCTCACTCATTTTAAGGGATACGACATGAATCCAGTTTTTTCTCCGGACGGTTCCAAAATAGTCTTTCATTCAAACCGGGACGGTCATTTTCACATCTATGAAATCAATTTAAATCTTCCTGTCTCCCGCGGTGAACTGTTGGACCAATTGAGGCGGCTCGCGATCACATTGGAATAAACGGCATCGCGGTTGTCCTAACCTACAAATTCAGTGTATTCCAATCGAAAATATAACAAAGGTGAACTCCATCTAATAGGATTACAACATTCGGAAAATAAAGAGGATAAAGTGAAAGCTCTGCTGGTTTTAGAAGATTCAATGGTTTTTGAGGGGAAGTCGTTTGGTACGTCTGGAGAAGCCGTTGGAGAAGTGGTTTTCAATACCGGAATGGTTGGCTATCAGGAGATTCTGACGGATCCGTCTTATAAGGGCCAACTGGTTACCATGACGTATCCGCATATTGGCAACACCGGAATTAATTCTGAAGATCACGAATCGATTCGTGCGTGGCTGGGGGGATTTATTGTTCACGAATATTCGAAATCCGTTAGCAGCTGGCGCTCGGAGGAGGACCTGGACTCCTTTCTGAAGCGATCGAATGTGGTGGGAATCGAAGGCGTCGATACCCGTCAGCTCACACGGCATATTCGGGATAAGGGGGCCATGCGGGGGATTATTTCCACGCGCACAACGGATATTCAGGCACTCATCCGAAAGGTGCGGCAATCGCCGGAAATGCTGGGCCGTGATTTGGTTCAACATGTAACCTGCAAAAAGCCGTATGTATTTAGACCAAACCCCGAAGAATATGAAATTAAGGAGTTTATGAAAAATCCGGCCATTGATTCCCGCCTCAATTTGGTGGTGGTGGATTTTGGGGTTAAGTGGAATATTCTAAGAAATTTACATTACAATGGATTTCGGGTTACGGTTGTTCCGGCGTTTACGGCGGTTGAGGAAATTCTTGAGAGAAATCCCGATGGTGTGTTTTTATCAAACGGGCCCGGGGATCCGGCTGCGGTGACTTACGGCATTCGGATTGCCAAAAGTCTGGCAGGGAAAAAGCCGCTCATGGGAATCTGTCTTGGGCATCAGATTCTTTCTCTGGCCCTGGGTGCCCAAACCTACAAAATGAAATTCGGGCATCACGGCATTAACCATCCGGTGAAGAATGTGAAAACCGGACGAGTGGAAATTACTTCTCAAAACCACGGGTTTGCTGTGGACCCCAAAAGTTTTCAAAAGGGAATGGTGGAAGTGACCCACATCAGCCTAAATGACGGGACGCTGGAGGGATTTCGCCATAAGGAGCTTCCTCTTCTTGCAATTCAGTACCACCCGGAAGCGGGGCCCGGGCCGCACGATTCCCGGTATTTATTCGGTGATTTTCGGAAGATGATTACAAAAGACGCGAGATAACAGCGTTTGAAAGTTGGTTTCTAAAAATGTGCCCACGAATTTCACGAATAATCAGATCTTAATTTTTGTGAAACTGTTTTTTCGGCAGTCGAAAGGATTATGTATTGTAAATCGAGCAAAAACAAGATAATATCTAATATAAAGAAATAGGCGTTAAATCTTACGGATAGTTTCCCCGGGAGGAAGTGTTTTGCCAAAACGTACGGACATTCAAAAAATTCTCATTGTTGGATCGGGACCCATTATCATTGGTCAGGCCTGCGAATTTGACTATTCAGGAACACAGGCCGTAAAGGCCCTGAAGGAAGAAGGCTACGAGGTAGTTCTGGTGAACAGCAATCCGGCCACCATTATGACCGACCCCGAACTGGCCCATCGAACCTACATTGAACCCATCACTCCAAAATTTGTGAAAAAAATTATTGAGCGCGAGCGTCCTGATGCTCTGCTTTCCACAATGGGGGGGCAGACGGGCCTGAATGTGGCCGTGGCTCTGGCGGAGGACGGCACCCTGGAATCCTACGGCGTGGAGCTTATCGGGGCCAAACTGGAGGCCATCCATCGCGCGGAAGATCGGGAACAGTTTAAAAAAACCATTGAGTCTATTGGATTGGAAATGCCCCGGGGCGGATTTGCTCACTCCAAAGAAGAAGCCTTTGAAATTGCCAGGGATTTGGATTTTCCGATTATAATTCGGCCCTCGTTTACACTGGGTGGAACCGGGGGAAGCATCGTTTATAATCGACTCGAATTTGAAAAGCAGATTGAGTGGGGACTGCAGAACAGTCCCATTCAGGAGATTCTGGTCGAGGAATCCATCATTGGCTGGAAGGAATACGAGCTGGAGGTGATGCGCGACCTGAACGATAATGTGGTCATCATTTGCTCGATTGAAAATTTTGATCCGATGGGAATTCACACGGGAGACAGCATTACCGTGGCTCCGGCGCAAACCTTGACTGATCGGGAATACCAGAAGCTGCGTGACGCGTCCATTAAAATCATTCGGGCAGTGGGTGTGGAAACCGGGGGATCCAACATCCAATTCGGGATGGACCCCCGAAGCGGCCGCCTGTTGGTCATTGAAATGAATCCGCGGGTGTCGCGGAGCTCGGCGCTGGCATCAAAAGCGACCGGTTTTCCGATTGCAAAAATTGCGGCCAAGTTAGCCGTTGGCCTTACGCTGGACGAAATTCCCAACGATATCACCAAAAAAACGCCGGCTGCATTTGAACCCACTCTGGACTACGTGGTGGTTAAAATCCCCCGATGGGACTTCGAAAAATTCCCCACGGCCAATGCCAAATTGGGTACCCAAATGAAATCGGTCGGCGAGGCAATGTCCATTGGCCGTACCTTTA
>JAADHR010000139.1 GCA_013151735.1 Calditrichota bacterium
CCACCGTGTTCGGATCGCTGAGTTTCCACTGGACCAGACGCCACCCAACCCAGTCGATCGTTATCCACTCGGAAACCTCATGTCCAGGCCAGGACGATTCATTCCCTTCATCCAGGCAAAATCGGAATTTATTGCCGCTGCCATCGCCGTACAGGTAAACCTGAAGCACAAAAGACGTGTCGAAAACCACACTGCGCGGGGCACCACCTGCCAAATATTCACGAATCAGGTGCTCCGATTGCGTTGTATCCCAGGCATATTTAAGAAAGGCCGCCCGCCGTTGAACGGGACGTGTGGCGGAGGCCGGTAAATAAACCTTTCGGGTAAAGCCAAATTCGCACTCCGGCACATTAATGCCCACGGTAGAACCGCTGTATCCCGGCTGTTTCCAATCTCCCGGATTCGTAAAATCATCGATCGATTCCATCTGGTAATAGTGGTAATCCGCCGTCCTAAAATTGATTACAAGCCTCTTTTCCAGGTGATTTCCGCTTGTGTCGGTAATACCTGTAGTTACCAGAATCGTGTAAACAGTCTTCGGAAGAAGCGCATCATAGGATTTGATGCTTAAAACGGATTGCCCTTGAGTTGCAGTTAACTGGTAATCGATGGGTACGCTCGTCTGTCCCGATTCGTACAAAAAGACCGTTGTGTCCGAAACCGTTTTCGGATCAATCAATTCATTAAAAACAACGGTCAATGGCGTTTCGACATCCACCTGCGTCTGGTAGGGAGATTTTGTCGGAAAGGAACCGACAATTTGAGGCGGGTAGATATCCTTGCTGAATGTTTTAAAATGCAGCTCAAAGGCATCACCGGGCTGCCCGTCTCCATTTCCATCAATGGATTTTCCATTGATGTCGGTTACAGCTGGTGTAACGACAAGTGTGTACCGGGTCCCCATTTGAAAGAAATTTTTGGGAGAAAGTGTAACCTGTTTCCGATCGGTCGACCACTGAAGGGTTAATTCTCCTGCGGATGGGGTGAGTTGAATTCCCTGTCGAAACGAAAGGGTGTCGATCGTTTTCGAAAAAGAAAGTTGGATGACCTGGGTAATGGGGACGGAATCCCCTTCTGCAGGCACAGTGGAAACAACCCGCGGTGGAAACGAGGGTACGGCATCGGACAATTCAGAATTAGACGTTGTTGATTCATTCCAGTAGCGGTCCAGTGTGGTAGCAAAATAACGGTACCGGCCGTTAAAATCCTGCAAACCTGTTATGTGGTCCGTCACAGAAACCGTATCCATTCCAAACCGAAGTCCGACAATCGGATCACGGGTAACATCCAGAACATCGTCTTCCGAACGGTAAACCGCAAACCGTTGATTGGTCGTAATTGAGGCGGGCGGGTAGACGGTAATTCGGTAATTCATCGAGTCAATTTTTGCCAATGTTATGGTTGGAGGATCCGGCGGGATGCTGTCAATTAGCGCTGTTGCACGAACCTTGGTTTTGTTCTGGAAGAATAACTTGCGTGCGTCATCCCAATAGTTATAATCTCTCCAGGTGCCGTAACTGAAGAATTGGAACCCATCCACCCAGGGAATAGTGCGGACTTTTTCAACAATGGCCGGATGACGGTTCCACGCATTATTTTCTGCCAATATATAGGATCCCGGCCCCACCGTATAAAGCCGGCCGGCCCGAATACCCGGTTGAATATATTGAGACCAGCAATTCGGGCAATCGCCCACCAGCATGCCGTAAAAACCTTCGGGTGTTGTCCAGTGGTAATGCATGGGAGCCAGTTGATCAACATAGCCTTTATTGAACCAGAGGGCGGCATCCTGATACACCGTACCGTAGGCCTGCCAACCGCCCCAGTTGTATTTTCCCAAAACAGCGGCTGAAAGCCTAACCCAGGGTTTGACGGCCTGAATGGAATCGTGAAGGGTTCGGACAAATTCGGTCACCGACCACCGCCACCAATCCTCCCAACTATCGAATCCGGACGGTACACCCGCGCTGTAGGGATGTTCCACATCATAAAGATAGCGGCCTGCCTGATTGCTGTTAAGCTCCTCAATTTGTGCCGGGGTAATCATTCCATCCAGCATGCGGTTTTCGCTGAACATCTTGGCAAATTTCTGAGACTGCAGGCCGTTTGTATACTCATTCCAGCGCACATAATCCAGATGAATTCCATCGATATCGTATTTTCGCACAATTTCCATGGCCACTTTTACCAGATAAGCCCGCACCTCCGGAAGCCCCGGAGATAGGGATCGATGTGAGGTCATGGGATTTCCATCCCGGTCCCGGCACACCCATTCCGGATGCTCACGGGAAGGAGCACCGGCGTGGGTACTGGAGGCATCAAATGTATTAAACCAGGCGTGAACTTCCATTCCGCGTTTGTGTGCTTCGCGAATGGCATAAGCCAGGGGATCATAACCCGGATTGTGATAACCAGTATAATAACCCCATGGCTCATAGGAAGAATTATAATAAGCAGTTCCTCCCTGACGCACCTGCCACAGCACGGCATTCATATTTGCCTTAGCATGATTTTCAATAATTGTGCGGTCCAGAACCTCATTTTGCCAGGTACTCAGGTCTGAATCAATAAGATTCCAGGTAATGACCCATGTTGCCCGAAACTCGTCGTTTCTGTTCCCAGCCAGCAGACTGTGTGCAACGAACATAATCAAAGCAATCGCTACAAATTTTTTCACAAAAGCCCTCTTTTCTTTGGATTCACAGAATACAAATAAGGCCGATGGATGGAGTCCATCGGCCTTTTCACACCAGAATAAAATGACCGGGTAATTATTTCACCAGCATCATTTTCTTTGTAAACACTTTGCCATCAACCAGTAAGCGATAGTAGTAAACGCCGGAAGCCAATCGACTGCCGTCGAATTTGGCCTGGTACTGTCCGGCACTCATTTCCTGATTGAAAAGTTTCGCTACCAGGCGGCCATTCACATCGAACACGCTCAGATCAACATGGCCTCTCTTCTGCAGGGAGAAAGGAATCACAGTTGTCGGGTTGAAGGGGTTCGGGTAGTTCTGATACAGCACGAAGCTGGACGGAACACCTTCGGTCTTGAATTCTTCAACAGAAACCGGAATAATCGGGCTTCCCGGCTTTTTGGGATTCGGATTTGTCCATATTGAAATCCAGCCACCGTCAAAGTCAGCGGTGTACATCGTGTGACCGTCAAGACTCCAGGCCGCGCCACGCGGAGAATAATAGGTTCCGGGTAATGGAGGACCAACCCAGGAAGAATTCATATTGTGGCCAACCGTATCCACAATACCAAAAGACTGAGTGGGATCCAAACCGTACCATCCGCCTAAATCATTGGGGCCAATATCCCAGTAGGAACCGACCCACAACAGACCATTGCGATCCCAGTCCATGCACTGCGCCCAGATATTTTTGTGAAGGGTATCGACGGGAGCATAGGTTCCGTCGGGGCCATCATCGCTGTGATAATCCACAAATCCGTTTCCGGCAGAACCGCCGTAAATACGGCCTAAATAAACATCTTTTCCGTCAGGCGTCACAACAATGCTTCGGGAAATGGAAAAACTGGAATCCTGAACATAGCTGTATAATTCAAAATCTTCATCCAAAACATAAATCGGACGGCCCTTTTGAACCACATTTGTTATATACGTAAAACCATTTTCGTCAACGGCCGCTTCCGTCAGCGAAGAAGAATCGGGATCGACCCATTTGCCGAGGACATCACCCGTTTTGTAATCAATGCGCCATAAGACAAACCAGTTTGTAAACATCACGTTTCCATTATTGTCGAGGGATAACCCGCGGCAGGAATTTGTAATGGTATCTGTAACACCCTGATAGGTCAAGAAGGTGATCTTCTTGTCCAGGGTTCCATCGGAATTATACACCCACAGTGGTTTCACAGGAATGGTATCGCCATTTGCGGTGTAGAGCGTATCCGAATAATAATAATAGCCCACCCAAATTTTCCCGTCAGGGGTAACCACAACACCATGAGGGCCGCGATGTTCGGCAAAATTGGACTGAAAGGTCCAAACCTGGGCCATCGCCACGCTCGAAAACAGAACGACAGCTAATAAAGCCAATAAAAACTTCTTCATTACTACCTCCTTTTAATTAATTCACTTAATTCTTCCATCAACCAAAATTACAACCTTTTTTCCTTACCACCTCCCTTTTTTCTTATTTTGCCCGTCTCTGTTATCACCTCCTTTTTATCTTAACTGTACTTGATTTTTTTTGATGAAAAGGCTATTTTAGTTTATTTTCTTCCATAATATGGGGCGCCATTTTCTTTCATGGTATACCGCATAATGCGCCGTTTGCCTACGTCATGTTCATTATGGCGATTAACATACAGGTAATTCGAATTGCCCCAAACCATGTAATTGGTTGGAGGATAAATGACACCCGGATAGAGTGGATGGGTCGATCCGCTGCTAAGTGAATAAATCGTGATTGCATCCCCCTCACTGCGTCCGATAAATAATTCTCCCTTTTCCGAAAAGGTGATGGACAGCGGGAGTGCATCGCTTTGTCCCACAAACGAAGCCCAATCAAAAACCAATTCACTGGCACCCAGTTTTCCGTCATTGGACAAAATCTTATTCCGCCAAATCCCGACCTTTGGAATAGTCGTGTCGCTTCCGTTGTACATACCCACTACATAAACGTAGCCATCGTACACGCGAACGCCCCACAAGAAATAATCCACATACGGTGCCGCCCCAAAAAACACGCCGTTCGGGTCCACACTGATAATAGAATCGGCCTTCCCGGCCACGTAAAGTATGCCATTCTGATCAAAATCCAGATCATAAATCCGGCCGCCCACGTTCGGGACAAATTTCTGATCATGCCCGCCGCCGGGAGGAACGCGATAAATGGTTCGATTTCCGCGAAGCATATACAGATAGCCGCCTGGGCCCATTTTCATCCCGGTTGCTTTGATAAACGACGCTGTCCCGTAATCAATTTTTTCACCTTCCGGTGTTACTTTTATAATTTTCCTGGTTGTTAAGACCACATAGATGTTTTCATCCAGATCACATGCCAGCCCGGACGCATTATCATAATTGTCAAATCCGCCGTATTCAACCGACGCATATTCCAGTTTAATGTAGGCATACTGCCCGAAAAGCAGTGCACCTTTCACATTAACCTTAATTTGAACCGAATCCGATGGGACGTTGGGCGCCTTGACCGTGAGAGCTGTCTCGGATGCGGAAATAATCTCCGCCTTTTCCCCATTGAAAAAGACGTTATCTTCTTCAGGATTGGCAGAGAAATTCTTTCCGGTAATGGTGATCGTATCAATACCGGCCAGACCGAATTTGGGATTCACATCCGTAATGACCGGATCCGGTTTATACTTTGCATTTGGATCATAAATACTGCTGGGATAATTATTCTTGCAACTGCCAAAAATCACAGCCGCCAAAACAATTAGCAGTAACAGACTCAATGTTTTTGCAAGTGTTTTCATCTTTTTTCTCCTTTAAAGAATCAAATGGAACTAAAATAAAATCGTCTGTCCAAAGTATTCGTTTTTCTCTTTGATTGTACTACCGAATAATAACAAACTTTCTGAATGCTTCTTCCCCTTTTCGGTACAGAAGCTGATTGGTTTCCGGATCGCGGTAATCTTCCGTTACCAGAAAATGGGCAATATATACTCCACTAACAACCACCTGGCGCGAAGATGTGACAGAATTCCAAACTTCATCTCCGCTTCCGTCTTCATGCTGGATGGTTTGAATGAGATCCCCCCGCTCTGTGTAGATTTTAATGGTGCAATGCCCGGGAATATTCAAAAACATGATTTTATCCGGTTCACCGGGAAACTGCAAATCCCGCATCCGCACATTAAATGGATTCGGAACCACGCGGATATCTTTCAGACTATGCCCGGCTTGTCTGCGCAAATAAGCGGGTTGTGTCGTACGGGTATAAAACCGGTTGCTGTGCAATTCCCCCGTTGGATTCGCGGCACCGCTTGTATTGTTGCTCCCGTCATTATAGGCAACGATGTAGTAATAGTATGAAAAACCCCGCTGAGCCGTCAGATCATCAAATCGATACTCCCCCTTTTGAGCCGTGTGAATCAGACTATAGGTTGTGTCCGGTTTACCTACCGCCCGGTAAATTTTATATCCCATAAACCCCGGATCAGCTTCTGACGGACTGGCTTTCCATTTCAGGGTGATTCGGTCCCCGCCCGATTTGACTTCAAATAAGGGGGGCGGCAACGGGGGTTCGGGAATTTTATAATGAAGTCGATAATTTCGCAAAGCCCGGCCAAAGGTGAGCATAATGGAATCTTTTCCCGTGTAAATCCATTCATCCTTGTATTTGTCTTCATCCGTAGTCGTTTTGCCGTCGGGAAGGACAAACGGTCCATTATCAGATGGATCGTCATGGGCTTTTTTCCATCGGCGTCCGATCTTTTCGCACAATTGCCGATTAATGCCGTTAACCCCCTCTGCCTCGATAATTGTGATACTCTCACCGTGCGCCAAATCAAACGGGCCATAGGCAATCCATATATTCGTCCCGCCCGCATCATTATGAACCGTAAAGGGATCGGTAAGAGGAGTCTTCAGACGATCTTCATCAAACCGGTCTGTTCCGCCCAGTCCCTTGTAGGGGATTCCGCTTAACATACTGTATAACGACCGCAAACCGGCATAATTCGGGGAGTTGGGGCTTCCGATTCTCGGATAGGTATCACCCGCATGCCATCCCAAAACCGTGGGTTCATTCACATCGTCGCTTTTGTCTTTAGGGCTTTTATCCACATGAAGAATAGCAACACCCACATGTTGAGGCGACGTCAACCGGCCGTCTTTTTGCAGATAGGGACCGCCAATATTATCGTAGGTATTTTTGGAATTTTGTCCCGCCCAGCCAAATCCGCACCGAATCCAATCAACAATGGGATTGGCCTCCGTAATCGGATCGTTGGCATGCTGCGGATAGTCCTCGCCGCGCTTGGTTGGGAGGAAATGTTTTCCCCATAATTGCGAACCGCCACTGGCAAACCCGCCCTCGCGGCAGGCACTATACCGAACTCCCCAACTGATGCGCACCCCTTTCAGCGAATCGGTCAACTCAATATCATCGTCGTAATCGGTATTCCCTGTATTGGTGAATGTATATTCCTTGATAAAGTAATTATCATGATATTGTTGGCTGAAGACCAGGATCCGCCGGGTCATGGTCAACCCCATGCTGGTATTGACCACATTCGTAATGATACGGTCCGGGATTTGATCGGGATCGATTTCATCTACATCTCCGGCATAAGGAGCCGTAATGTTGTACCCATCCACAAAAACGGTTGGGGGTTCGAATTTAGCCGTTTCCTTCAGTTCGATAGGAAACAGAGATTCTCCCACATAATCGGTTGCAAAATAGACTCCGTAGAATTCAAACTTCCGCCCCTTGTCATCTGTAAAATTTTTACAGGCAAACCAGGTTCTTTTAATGACTGCGTTATCCTGATAGGGATAATCGGCCGGCCAGACCATTCCCTCATAATATTTATTGTTCCAGGCCCTTTCCGATCCGTAGGCCGAAAAAAGACTTTGCAGCGAACCAATCCGCACATATCGCTTCTCAGTACCTTCAACCTGAGAATGGGCCACATTCACTTGCCAGAAAAAGAGCAAACCTGCGAGGGCAAGGAGAGCAATGAAAGACCTGTTTATGTGTTTTTCATTTTTCATAAATGTACCACCATTAATTTTTAGAAATCAATTTTAATACCGAATGTAAAATCTCTTGGATTTAAAAAGGTTAATGCTTTAAAATTGGGCATATCGATATAGGATTTATTTTTTCTCCGTTTATCATTTCGGGCCTTAATGGCCGGATCATTATTGGGATTGGGCTCCATCGGATCATAGGCCACACCCTCCGGCCGATAATCTCCGATTTTGTCATTTCCATGTTCCACGCCCGTTTCCCACGAAAAATGCAGCGAAGCCATATAATCCAGATAATCATAATTGTCTGAAAAGGCGGCAGAGCTCATGTATTTTGTATTCAGCAGGTTTGAAACATCCATATAAAGTTGTATATTGTATCTCCGAACGTTGAATATTTTGGAAACCCGCATATTTAGATTATACCAGTTCTTCCAGCGCACATTGTCCAAAACACCCGGCAGACTGTTGGGATTGTAGGTCGCATAGCGTCCCGCCTTCCAGTCCGCCAGAAAATTCAGATTCCATCCACCCAGCGGGTAGAAGTTCATCCAGGATTTCCAAAAATTGTTGGGGGAATGAATATTGATATTTGCGCGGGCATAGGGCCGGGGATGAGGCCTGGACTGATAAGGATTCAGCCGCAAATAGTCGCGTTCCTTGTTTGGATCCTCGTAGTACCGCAACAAACCAAAATAGCCTGAGGAACTGACATCATAGGTATAGTTAATAAAACCCGTTACCCAGCGGCCAATTCGTTTGTTAAGGGTAAACTCAAATCCCCGGATATCCTGGTAATTATTGCTGGCAGCCTTGTAATATTGAACGGAATTATTGATGTTCTGATAAAATATCCATCCGGGCTGATTGGTGATATCCTTGTAATAGGCCGCGATATTCAAGAGAAACATATTAAACAAATTTTGAGAAAAGCCAAGTTCGTACGCCACCGTTTTTTCCAATTTCAGGTTCGGATCGCCGATATAGGTGACCAGTCCGTTGGATTCTCTCTGCAACCGAAAACGATAGGATGAAAAAGGCTCCTGCGTAAAATGGCCATAGTTAAAATAGAGTTTGGAATTTTCCGTAATGGGGTGCGACACGCCGACCCGCGGGCTTAATGTCCACCGGGCCTTTGTTTTTTTCCGCGGGACATCCTTTTCAATATTTGATCCGTATCCGGCCTTAAAATATTTATCGTAATCACTGAGTTCATACCATTTTCCGTTGGGATTAGAATAATCCAGGCGCAGCCCCACATTGGCAATGAAACCCTGAAATTCCAATTTGTCCTGTGCATAAGCGCCCACCCGATAGGGAAAAACATTATAAACCATCGATCGGGTCCATGTGTTCATGGAAGGACTATCTGTAAACGAACGAATCCGATAATCATTATAGGCCACCTGCACACCTGTCTTCACCTGATTGTGCTGGTCAACCTGGCTGGTCAGATCAAATGAAAAATGGGTGGTCGAGTTTCGGCTTTTATCCCGGCCAAGATTCATCCAGCCGCCCATAATCATCCCGTCAATTCCGGTTACAGAGTATCCCCAATATCCGTAGGGGGCTTCATCTACACGATAACCGGGAAAGATTTCATATTTTTTCGTCGTATCCCGATCAGCCATTTTGTAGGTGTTGTAGCGGTTTGAAATCGTTTCCAACCGTATTTCGTAATAGGTTTGAGGGGTAACAATGTGTGTAAATTTCAGGCCAAGCACGTGCCGGTAAATGGCGCTCGGGCTAAAATACCCCGGCATATAAAGCATACTGGCACCACTGCTGCTATTGAGCAAATTGGCCACCTCACTGGTACTTCTCAAAACATGCCCTGTGGGGGTTGTTTTCCAGTTGTAGGGCGATACGGAATAGACTTCGCCATAAAGCCCTGTAAAAACAAGTTTCATGGAAGGGGTAATATCGGATGTCAGTTTAATTTGGGTATGGTTATCTGAATAGCTGTCGCGTGAAAGGGGAAAAATGAACATATCCCTCTCGCGGAAATGGGTCAGATAAAAGCGCAAATCTCCCAGCCGGTCTGAAATGAGCGGAACCGGTCCGCCCAAACCCACATCAATTACATAATCCGGTTTTTTGATATCCCCCTGGCGCCGGTGCTGCCATTCGTAAAGCCGTTTGGCGGCTGCCGGGGTCAGATCATTCGTGGGATCCGAATCCTGGAATGTGGCATCCGACACCGCATTCCATCCTTCAAAATTCGGATATTGCCTGCGGGTATAATCATCCCAGGCACCGTTATTGGTTCCCGTCCAGCATACGGATTCATCCATATGGGGGCGATTAAAATAAGACATGGGATCATAAAGAGAGGGACCGAAATGCTTGGGTGCCGGGGGGCTATATCGGAAAATGGCTGAGCCGTTATAGTGTTTCCGGCTTCCCTCCCGGGTAACCACATTCACAATTCCCGAACGAACATTGCCATATTCGGCATTAAATCCCCCCGTTTGAACCTGAATTTCCTTAACAGCGCTTAAACTGACGGCGGCATAGGGTAAATTCGATCGCTCGTCGTTCATTGACAAACCGTCCACCATGAAGGCGGTCTGTTCAGGCCCGCTGCCACGAATAATAATTCCGCGGGTCCCCTGTTGAATACCGGCCTGAAGTGTAAGTACTTGATTCACCGTTTCTACCGGTAAATCAGATACCACCTTCGAACTGATATTCATCATGCTCGCGGAAACGTCCTTTCTCACAATCGGGCGTTCGGCCACAACAACTACCTCTTTCCCGGAAATAACCCGTGGCGTCAGACTGGCGTTGATACTTGTGGTAAGGTCAATGGCAACACGGACATTTTTGATCCGGTATTCGGCATAGCCAATCATTGAAAATTTAAGCGTGTAAATTCCCGGGGGAACATTCAGAATGACATAATATCCTTTTTCATTCGTTGCCGCGCCAATAGTCGTCCCCTCCACGATTACATTTACACCCGGCAGGGGGCTTCCGGACGATTTATCCTTTACATACCCGGCTATTTTACCGGTTGTTCCTGCAAATGCAGTTGCAGAAAATAACATGATCAAAAAAATTAGTAAGGGCGTCTTTTTCATAAAAACGGCCTCCAGGCTTTGCAAAGCAATAAGAATTCTTTTATTTATTTTGAATAAGCATGTACTTCTTTAGAATAACCTTTATCTCAGGCAATGCACAGGCACTGCAGGTCCCGGGATGGTTTCTGCCCGGTATCACACGTTTCCATTTGGCAAACGGCGCGCATTGCTCATTGGACATTTAGAGTGAAAACCGTATTGAAAAACGATTGATGTTTTTAAATACGCTATACGGTGTGTATGAATAATCAATCGCCAAACCAAATTTCCGGATTCCAAAACCGGTTGTAAACCCATACAGATCCTGATTACTCGTATAGCCCGCTCGCAATATCAACATATTCATGAAGGTGTATTCCCCCCCGATTTCAATATATTCGGGATAAGAACGCGGATGAGCCGCATCAACCGTGATCAGCAGGGAATTTGAACCGGGAATGACGTTGGGAACAAATTCAAACAGGTTGAACGAGATACCCATTTTAAAGGTTAATGGCAACTGAAAGCCCTCTTTTTCATATTTTATTTCTTTTGAAAAATTGCGAACGGACATCCCAAAAACCAGGCTTTTAAAGCCTGTTTTATACTGGGTACCGAAATCAAAAGCCAGGGTACTTAATGAATACTTTTTCTTGTTCAGGATTGTGTCATTTTCGGTATAGACAGGAACATAGCTCTGTCCCAGGTTTTGGAATGCATATTTCACCTGTCCGCCCACAGCAAACCGGTCGGTCAGCTCTTTTCCGTATCCCAACCCCACCATATAGGCCGACGGCTGCGCCCAGCCGTCAGGAAGATCCACAAAACCCTGATCGTTACTGGCCACCCGGGTCCAGAGGAATTTTCCGTAGTCTACGGTTAAAAAGCTGATGCCCAAAACCCCGTATTTCCGATGGGCAATATTTAACGCCATACTTCCGGACATATATTTAATATCTGCAATCCAATTCATTTGATTCAGGGAAACATCCATAAATCCGCTGAGGCGGGCAAGACCCGCGGGATTGTAGAAAAGAGATGCTGAGCTTCCCTCCACGGTGGTAAACGCACCCGCCATCGCTGCGGCACGGGCATCTGTTTGTACGCTCAAATACTGAAATCCCGTCTGGGCCAGTTTCTTTTGAGCAAAAACGTTCGGGTGAACGAGGCTCAAAGTAAGAAGGAGCGTTAAAGAAACAAAACAGATCTTTTTCATTTTTATTCTCCTTAAATTATCAAACAAATGGAATCTTTATCATTTCTTGTGTTTAAATTCGATATTCTTGCAACTGGCGAACTGCATTTCTGTTTTGACTACCGAATAATTACAAATTTACGAATGGCCTTTTTCCCATCCGGTGTTTCAAACACAGCAATATAAACACCGCTAACCACAACCTGTCGCGAGGAGGTTACCGAATTCCAGGCTTCATCGCCGCTGGTGTCGGTGTGTTCGATTGTCTTGATCAAATCTCCCCTTTCCGTAAATATTTTTATGGTACAAATGGGAGGCAAATTCAGAAACATTATGCGGTCAGCACCGCTGATACCGTATTGAATGTCGCGTGCCCGGATATTATAGGGATTCGGGACCACCCGAATATCGGCCATGCTTGCACCGGGAGCCCGAACCAGATGAGCCGGTTCGTTCGTCATCGTGTAAAACCGGCTGCTTTCCATGGGAACGCCGGGCTGTACATCATTTGTGGTTCCGTCATCAAACGAGGTGATGTAGTAATAATAATCGAAGCCGCGAACCGCGGTGGTATCCAGGAATTCATGGGTAATCGGATTTCCCGAATTTCCGCCGCATTCATAAATTTTCTGGTAAAATGTATCCGGTTGGAACATGGCTCTGTAAATCCGATATCCGGAAAAATTCGGCCAGGATTCAGCATTGTCCGCCCATTTCAAGGTAATTCTGTTCCCGCCCGGCAGTACATTGAAAAGTTTTGGAGGAGGCGGCGGCTGAGAAATATTAAAATTGGATTTGTACGTCTTAATGGCCCGTTCAAAGGTTTGAAAAATAGAATCCTTTCCTGTCATCACCCAGGCATCTTTATACTTATTGAAATCGTTCGGGTCTGTGAGAACCGTTCCATTGGGCATTTTAAAGGGTGCCTTTTTGTTAAGCCACCGGCTTCCTATTGTAAAGCAAGAATCCCGATTCAATCCGGCTACCCCTTCGGCCAGCACAATGTGGATGCTGTCGCCGGGAGCCAGTGTGTAGGGACCAAATCCCTGACTTTGTGAATACCCGCCGCCGGTTGCACCAAATTCATCGGCATTGCCATCGCCAATAGCATCCGCCTGGGACATGGGGGGATGTCCCTTTGTCATGGCCGCATATTCCGAGGCCATCTGGCCTTCATTAAACTGGTCGTTTCCGGAATTGATGGCGGCATCAGAATCAATATACCAGGTTGTTGTGGGCTGATACGGATCATCCGATTTATCGGTAGCCGATTTATCGGCATGAATAACAACCACCCCCAGAAATTGCTGGGCGCTTAAATGGCCGTCATGCACAAAGTCGGGGCCGCCTATTTCATCGCCGGGACCGGCCCATTTGGAATGTTTCCCGTGCCAGGAATATTCCGCCCGAAAGGGATCGCCTTTGGAGGGGTCTTCACCCACTACCTGATCCATTGTATTTCTGCCCCATGATGTATTCTGAGGTAAAAAGAAATAACCATACGGCCCCCCTTCTCTGGAAGGAGCGTAACGATACTGGAAGAAGAAAACCACTCCGTGCAAAGTCTGCTGGTTCACTCGCCCTTTTTTATCGATGATTCCTGTATTTTTGAATGTGTAATCGTAAACAAAAAAGTTGTCATGGTATTTCTGACTGCTTGCATAGATTTTCCGGGTCATTGTAATTCCAATGGATGTGTTGACCACATTAATCAGTTCACGATCCACCGGCAGGTTCGGATCAACCTCATCCACAAAATCCATATAATCAATTCGGGATGCGGGAATTCCGCCCACCAAAACAAGCGGATGATTGAATTTACCGACTAATTTAAATTCAACCGGCATAAATTCATGTTCCTCATCCAGCACGCGGGGACCCACGTGAACGACTTTGGCCGGAAAGGTTTTGCCGACCAGGGGGTCATTATAGTTTATGGCTCCAATCCATAAGGCCTTGGCTGCCTTACAATCCTGGTAGCGAAACTGGGCGGGCCAGCGCAATCCATCCTGCTGATCAGAAACAAGGTGGGTTCGCCCGACCTCAATTTCGGACCCTCCGCTGGAAAACCAGTCCTGCAGCATTCCGATCGCTATCCATTTTGTTTGATCGCTGCGCCCGTTGGCCATAAAAATGGTAAAGAGCATGAGCAACGTCATTGAAAAAACAATCAATGCTCGGGTTCTAATAGATTTTCGCGTCATCATAGTTTATCCTCTTTTTCTAAACGTCTAAATTCTACGAGTTTTCGATTATAGGTGAAAAGAAACCGTTAGACCAAAAAAGATACTTCTTGGATTCAAAAACGTAAAGAAGGTCTGATTGGGCATATCAATATAGGCCTTTTTGTCAAGCACCTCTTTCACCCGATTGTCATCTACTTTCACCCAGGTATCGTTTTTATATTGCATGTATTTTTTCGTGCTTGCATCATAATAAATCGCCCGGGCACTGGGATCGGTCACCTGAGAAATTGAGGGCGTCCACTCCATAGGCTGATAATCCACACCATCATCCCTGAAATCGCCGGGTTTATCGTTGCCCGGAATATTTCCATAACCGAGTTTATCCCCAATATCTTGTGGTAAATGAAGCGATTGCATATAGAAGTTGTAGTCGTGAATATTGTAAAAGGAATATCCGGAGAATCGCTTAATATTTAATGCATTGTAAATATCCATAAAGAATCGGACATCGAATTTTTTAAAGGGAATTGTCTTTTGGAGTTTCAGATCCACATTCCGATAACTTTTCCATTGAACATTGTATTCAATTCCAGGCACATTATTTGGATTCCAGCTGAACCAGCTTCCCGCTGTCCACCGCGCAATGATATTGAAGTTCCAGCCTGCAAGAGGACGCTGGCCCAGAATCTTCCTTCCAAAATCCATCGGGGTGTGAAAATCCAGATAGGTTTTTATCCGGGGCGTTGGACGCGGCTTATATTGAACAGGATTTCGCCGCAGGTACTGACGCTGTTCGGCCGGATTTTCATAATACCGGGCCGAACCAAAATATCCGGAGGTTCCAACCCGATATTCATAATTGATATTTCCGGTAAACCACCGGCCGGTCATTTTGGTGAGATCCGCCTCAAACCCGCGGATATCTTCATAAGCATTACTGGTAATTTTCCGATAATTCACCTTCCCATCGAAACTGATATAGCGAACCCAGAATTCTTCATCTGAAACATCCTTGTAATAGGCGGCCAGGTGAAATAAGTAATTGTTTGAAATGGCCTGATCGTAACCCAACTCGTAGGCTACCGTCTTGGCCAACGGAATGGTTGGATCGCCAATATAACTCAGCTTCTCACGAAGGTCGCGCTGAACCCGATACAATCGTTCGGAGGTGGGGATCTGCCGATAATGCCCGTAATTAAAATAAAGTTTCGAATTTACCGTAATCGGGTGTGAAATTGCAATTCTCGGACTCACCGTAACCCGCGTCTTCATTTTTTTGGTCAGAAATTTTGATTCCTCGCTGGGTTTATAACTTTCCGAGAAAAAGGCCCGATCGTATGGCCCCACATTATACCAATTTCCATTGGGATTTGTAAATTCCGCCACTAAACCCAAGGTTGAAATAAATCCCTGATATTCCAATTTATCCTGAATATAAAAGTTTCCGCGGATGGGATTCCTGTCAATTTTTGTCCACGTATTGCCTTCCGGAAGAAATTTATTCACCATGCCAAAAGACATCCTAAATTGATCATAAACCACACTGAATCCGGTTTTGACCTGATTGTTCTCATTCACCTGACTGGTGATATCGGCACGCCCTGATGTTGTGGTAATCTGGCTGTAATCTCTGGAGGTACTGACGGCACCCCCCAGGGCAATTTGCTTGCCAATGCCGTAAGAAGGCTCCGGCCAGTATCCAACAGGGGCCTCATCTACAAAATAGCCGGGAAATATTTCATATTTTTTAGTGGTATCCCGCAGGGCTCCGGGCGAGGTAAAGTATTTTTTGTGAACCTGTTCAATCTGAACCTCGTAAAATGTGGTTGGATTAATAACCTGGGTCAGTTTTGCTGAAAATGCACCATAGTACCTTGCCGTCGGTGAATAATAAATATCCGTATAAATTCGCCAGGGAACCGTAAAGCCCCTGCGATTCACAATGCTGGCCACGCCGGAGGTCGTTCTGAAATATGAGGACCCCCCTGAACGAGAGGCGTTGGTTGCAAAGGTTTCACCATAAATACCCAAAATTGATAATTTCATCGATGGCGTAATATCGGATGTAATTTTGGTCATTAAACTGTGGTTTATAAAAGCATCCCGGCTGAGCTCCATTAAATACATATCCCGTTCGCGCCGGTATGAGGTGTAAAAGCGCAGATCGCCCAACTTGTGGCCGATAAAAGGAACAGGACCACCAAAGCCCGCATCAATATTATAATCCGATTTTTTAATGTCTCCCTGCTTGCGATGCTGCCATTCATAAAGGCGTTGAAGTGCGGCGGGGGTTAAATCATTTGTGGGATCATCATCCTTCAGAAGTCTTTCGGAAATGGCATTCCAGCCTTCAAATACAGGATATTGCCGTTGTGTATATTTATCCCAATCGCTGTTTTCCGTCCCGTTCCAGCAGACCTCGGGGTCCATATACGGGCGCAGCCAAAACGATTTCGGATCGTACGGGGATATTCCAAAATGTTTGGGGGCGGGCGGACGAACCTTGTAGGTAAATGTACCCGTGTATTGTTTCCGACTGCCTTCTTTGGTTACTAAATTGACCACACCAGACCGCACATTGTTGTATTCAGCACTGAATCCACCGGTTTGGACCGAAACCGCCTGAACGGCACTTAACGGGACCAGTGAAATCGGTTCATTGGTTCGTTCATCTCTCAATGATACGCCGTCTACCATAAAAAGGGTCTGGTCTGCTCCCGCACCACGAATCCCCATATTCGATGTTACACCCGCCTGATATCCTACCAAATCGCTGACACTGCTCACCGGCAGCACTTGGATTTGAGCCGAGGTAATGTTTTTTTCACTGGCGGCCACATCTTTTTGCACCGGAGACCGTTTTGCAACAACTACCACCTCTTTTCCAGCCAAAACAACGGGTTCCAGCTCCGCATTTTCAGTGGTGGTCAAATCGATTTTGACGCGAACATCCTTTACAACATAGGTCGAATAACCAATCATTGAGAATTTGAGCGTATACGTGCCGGGAGGCACATTTAATATGAAATAGTAGCCATCCTTGTTTGTGGCTGCTCCCATTCTTGTCCCTTCAATAATCACATTGACACCAGGCAGGGCCTGGCCGCTTTTTGCATCCTTAACCTTCCCCGCAATCTTTCCGGTTGTTCCTGCAAAAAGAACGTTTGCAAGAAGGGTTAGGCTAACAATTGCAAGCAAAATTTTCTTCATCATTGAAGTACTCCTTTTTCTGTAAGAATAGACTTTCAAAATAGATTTAAATCTTTGCAATTAAAGAAAAAACGCCCAAAAGGTTACCTCATTCCATAAAATTGACTCTCTGAGTGAGGTGATCTGACTGGACTTTTGTTATCCTTAGTCGTTTGGAGAGAAAATGTGACCATTTTTATTATTAATCGGATTACATTTAAAAAATCATCTTTTACAAAATAAGTAAACCGCAACATACACACGTGATCCATAATCTCATAAAAGCAGTCATTTCAGCTTTGCCCTTATTTGATCCTTTGTCCCCTTTGGCAGCCGATCGGCGGAATCCGATGCCCCGGGTATCATATTGTGTACGTAACGGTTCATCTGTTGAATTAAACTACAGATAGATGGCATAAAACTTAAGCAATATATTAAAATTTTGTTAGCATATTTTACAAAATTTTGACATTTAAATCAAGACCTTTTTTGAAAAAAGGAAAATAATTGCATGAATTGCATATATAATGCATTATGCAATTGTTTGCTTTTTGCCCTAAAATTTTTAAAACTTTTTTACGGCAAAAACCGGCCTTAAAAATATTTTAAACATGGAACCCGTCCAAACGGCGCATCATCAGACGGCCGGCATTTAAGAATCGAACGCAGACATGCGGGAAGCTGCGTGAAACGAAGAAGAAAATGGATCGTAAAATTGTTAGAGAATAAGCGATTTTACTTGATTGTTTGGTGGATTTTGTTTATAATTTAGTGAAATTTTCTGGGAGGAAAAAATGAACCACCTGCTTCAGGATTTCGGGAAAATTCTCATTATTCTTGGAATTGTGCTGGCTTTTGCCGGTTTACTTTTAACCGGCCTGGGAAAGATTTCTTTTCTGGGACGCCTTCCGGGAGATATTTTTATTCAGCGCAAAAACTTCACGTTTTATTTTCCAATTACAACCAGTATTCTTATTAGCATTCTTATCAGCCTTATTTTGTATTTCATTTCGAAAAAATAAGTTTGCTGTTCAGAACGAACGGAGCCATTCATGAAAAAGACAAAATCCCTCTTTGCCTTTCTTCTTTTTTGTTTCTTCTCATTGACGACCCTGCATCTGTTTGCCGCTGAACCCCCTGTTTACGTCATTCAGGTAAAAGGGGTGATCAATCCCGTCTCAGCAAAATACATTGTGGAATCGATTGAAAAGGCGGAAGATGCAAAGGCCCAATGTTTGGTTTTGGAACTGGACACCCCCGGTGGTCTGATGACATCCATGCGCCAGATTACCCAAGCCTTCTTAAGCAGCAAAATTCCGATACTTGTTTATGTTTATCCCCAGGGTGCCCGGGCCGCATCTGCCGGGGTTTTCATTACGTATGCCGCTCACATTGCCGCGATGGCCCCCAGTACAAATATTGGCGCGGCCCACCCGGTTACCATCGGAGGAGGCACACCGGGTGCCCCGGCCGATACCAGCGGCAAATCCACAATGATGGAAAAAGTAACCAATGACGCCGTGGCCTCCATCAAATCGCTGGCAGAAAAACGGCACCGGAATGCCAAGTGGGCCGAAGAAGCGGTCCGAAAAAGCGTTTCCATTACGGAAAAGGAGGCGCTTGCTCTCCACGTGATCGATTACATTGCCCCGACTCTGGATTCCCTGCTGGCACTTGTTGACGGTAAAAAGGTCGATTTGGATGACCACTCCACCGTTCTGCGGACCCGAAAAGCGCCAATTATTCGGGAAGAAATGAACTGGCGCTACCGCATTCTGGATAAACTCTCTGACCCCAATATTGCCTATATTTTCCTTCTGCTGGGGCTCTATGGCTTAATTTTCGAACTTTCCAATCCCGGGTCCATTCTGCCGGGGGTAGCCGGAGTTATTTTCCTCATTCTGGCATTTTTCGCCATGCAGACTCTTCCCATTAATTATGCCGGTCTTTCACTGATTCTTTTTGGCGTTGTGCTTTTCGTCCTTGAAATTAAGATAACCAGCTATGGATTACTTACCATCGGAGGAATTATTTCCATGACCTTAGGCTCACTGATGTTATTCCAATCGCCCTATCCCTTTTTAAAGGTTTCTCTGGGAGTGATTGTGCCTGCCGTACTTGTAACGGCTCTTTTTTTCATCTTCGCTGTTGGGGCGGGTTTAAAAGCCCAAACAAAACGATCCATCACCGGAACGGAGGGCCTGATCGGCGAAACAGGAGAAGCCCTGACCCCCCTTGGCAAACAACCCGGAAAGGTGAAGGTGCATGGCGAAATCTGGAAGGCCGTTAGCGATCAACCCATTAAAAAGGGATCCACCGTAAAAGTAGATAAAGTGAATCATTTGACGTTGCATGTTAAACACAAAGAATAACTAACCCAACGAGGAGGAACTATGTACTCTGGAACTGTTTTAGCTGTTTTGATTATTCTTTTCATTCTGGCAAGCGCCATTCGTATTCTTAAAGAATACGAAAGAGGCGTTATCTTCAGACTGGGACGTGCTATCGGGGTTAAAGGCCCAGGGCTGATTTTGCTGATTCCCATTGTGGACAAAATGGTGAAGGTGAGTCTGCGTGTGGTTACTTTTGACGTCCCGCCTCAGGATGTGATTACTAAAGACAATGTCTCTGTGAAGGTTAATGCGGTCCTTTATTTCCGCGTCATGGATCCCATGAGGGCCATTGTAGAAGTACAGGATTTCCTGTATGCTACCTCTCAATTGGCACAAACCACCTTGCGAAATGTTATCGGCCAGGCAGAACTGGACGAACTCTTGTCCGCGCGGGATAAAATTAATGCCAGTTTGCAGGAAATTATCGACACCCACACGGATCCATGGGGCATCAAGGTTTCGCTGGTGGAGATCAAGTATGTGGACCTTCCGCAGGACATGCAGCGAGCAATGGCCCGGCAGGCAGAGGCGGAACGAGAACGACGCGCCAAAATTATTCACGCAGAAGGCGAATATCAGGCATCCCGTCAATTGGCCGAAGCCGCAAAAGTCATGGCTGTCCACGGAATTGCCCTGCAATTGCGCTATTTGCAAACGCTGACGGAAATTGCATCTGAAAACAATTCGACCATTGTTTTTCCAATTCCCATTGAAATGATGAATGCGTTTTCCGAAAAATTTCCACCGGCAAAGAAACAATCTGAATAAAAAAAGAACCTTTGAAGAAAAAAGAGAACCCAGGCGTGACTTCCCGGAACTTTTGGTGTTTTATGGCCGCTCAGTTCGGAAAACACGCCGCACAAAATCTACAGACGGGTAAGCGTGGAGAATCCATAAGAAAATGACTCTGCATCCAAAGATCGGGATTCTGACATTCCATATGCCACAAAATGCCTCGCTGGACAGATACGCAAAACATGCAAAAGAGGCAACTGTGGAATTGGCCGGTTTCTTAAAGGAAAATCAGGTGGTTGCCGTTCATTCAACCCAGTGGTTCCCAAAGGGGATTCAAAACGAATCCCAACTGGCCAGCCTTTTTCAGCAGTTTGAACAGGAAAAAGTGGAGGCTGTGTTGGTGGAAATGTACGATATTCCACCTGCCAAACTCTTTCTTAAGGCCATGCTCACCATGCCTACCCCTTTTGCACTTTACGGCACCCCTCACCCCTCTCTTAAATCGGCCCTTGGGCTTATTCGGGGCGGGCAGCTCATCTGGGAAAATCTCAGGCAACCTCAGGCCATTAGTTCTCATCGCTTCTGGGGAATCGGCCGGTACCTTTTGCGCTGGATTCGGGGCATGTCCGCTCTTTACAATCTAAGAAAGGGCACTTTTGTTATTTTCTCAGAAAAGGTGGAAAACTATTCAGAAATTGAATATGAATTCCTTACCCACAATCTGGAAGCCCTCGTAAGCATTGCCACTGTTCAGGACATTCTAAAACGGATCGAAACGATCCCGGAAGAACAGGTCGATTATTCTCTGGATTATCTGCACAAAAACGGTCTGGCGCTCACCGATCTCCATAAGGTTTCTCCGAAGGATGTGCGGCATCAGATAAAATTCGTGCTGGCCTTTGAACAATGGGTGCTTTCATCCGGAATCCCGAGTATTAATACGGTGGGCTTCGACACCTCCGCACAGAAATATTTAAAAGAGATCGGTGCCAATCTTGGTTTTCTCTCCACGTTTTTTCCCTATCTAAACCCAGGCCGCATACCCCTAAAGTATTTTCCGATTATCGGAGAAGTGGACGAGACCCTTCTTTTCACATCTGCCCTGCTCTCTCGCATTGCGTTCCCGATTCCGGCGTTTTGCGGAAGTGTGCATCTTGCCGATACACACTCCTTCCTGATTTCCAGCCCCTGGGGCGCTCCGGCCTATTACGCTACCGGCCTTGCAGAGGGATCCTCCATTTTCTCTAATATTTCGCTCCAAAAAGATTGCGGATCCGGGTGGGGTATTACCCCCGGATTTGAGGTGCTGACCGGCGAAGCAACCGTTGCAACCCTTGCCAAACTGCCCGGCAGCCGCTACATCATGCAAATTGGGGAAGGCTGGTCGCGGGAAATTACCTCCGAAATACGCCAGAATATTCAATGGGGAACCCCGTGGCCGCGTCTGGCCATTGATCTGGGCGTTCGTCCGTATTTGTTGATTCAGACCCTGGGATCCCCCTTTGTTTCAGTGGTAATGAAACGAAATGCCGATGAAATTCGGGTGGTCTGCGAACAACTTCGGGTACCTGTAATTGCCATGGATTCTGAACAATCCATCAAGGAATTCCGGGATACCTTTCGAACCGGAAGAGTTTTCTGACGCTCAGATTGAGGATTGACCATGCCTAAACCATTTCATGTTCACGTCGTTTCGCATACCCATTGGGACCGCGAGTGGTATTTACCCTTCCAAAAATACCGGCACCGACTGGTTCAAATGATGGATTCCCTTCTGGACCTTCTGGAGAAAAAACCTTCGTTTAAGTATTTCGTCATGGATGGTCAAACCGTGGTGCTTGAAGATTATCTGGAGATTCGCCCCGGCAACCGCAAACGACTGCAAAGGGCCATTGAAAACAGGCGTCTTTTCGCAGGCCCCTGGTACGTGCTTCCGGATGAATTTCTGGTGAGCGGTGAATCGCTGGTCAGGAATCTGCTCAGGGGACATAGAATCTCCGGGGAATTCGGACATTCCATGCAAGTGGGTTACGTTCCCGACCCCTTCGGACACATTAACCAGCTTCCCCAAATCCTGAACGGCTTTAACATCGACAATTTTATTTTCACGCGGGGAATCGGGAATGAAGCAGACCGGTTGGGAACAGAATTTTACTGGGAGACACCCGATGGAAGCCGGGTGCTGGCCATTCACCAATACGAGGGATATTGCCACGGCGGAAGCTGGGGCTACCCCGAGATCTGGATGCCTGAGTTTCCGGGAAATCCCTCAACGGACCTGGCCGTGCAGCGGCTCCAAAAAACGCTGGAAGTTGCTGAAGCCCGCTCTCACACAACGGAAGTCCTGTTTAACAATGGCTGCGACCACCTGTATGCCCAGCCTGAAATCCCCGAGATTATTGAAAGGGTTCAAAAGCAGCTTCCGACTGTTTCAATTGAACACTCACATTTGGAAAAGTACATTCAGGATCTGAAAAAATCCGTAAAGGATCTGCCTCGCTATCAAGGTGAGTTCCGCGGCGGAAAAACTCAGTTTCTGCTGTCCGGGGTTCTCTCCACACGAATCTACCTGAAACAGGCAAACCACCGGGCCCAAACCCTTCTCGAAAACGAGGTGGAGCCCCTTTCGGTGCTGCTAAGCACCTTTTTTGGAATCGACTATCCGGGCGCCTTTCTGGATCAGGCCTGGAAGCTGGTTTTACTGAATCACCCTCACGACAGCATTTGCGGATGCAGCGTTGATTTGGTTCACAAAGAAATGGAACCTCGTTTCGATCAGGCTCTTGAAATAGGCGAATGGCTCCTGTTCGAAGGAATGAGTAAGGCTGCCGAGACTCTTCCTTTAGGCCAGCACTCCCCCTCGCGGACGCTTCTTGTTGCCAACACACTCCCCTGGCCCCGAAGGGTAACCGTTAAAAAAATTGTTGAACTTCCGCCCGAATTTGACGGGAAGCCCCTTAAGCTGGTGAGTCCTTCGGGTGAAGAAATTCCAACAATTGAGTTCTGGCGCAAACGGATCAAAGGCGCCGGCCCCCACAGCATCGATTTTCTCTCGCGGATCCGAACCTTTGCAGCGCAAGAGACCTTTGTTTTCGGTCTGTTGGATAGTTTTAAAGATTTTCTTGTGGAAGATTCTGAAAAACCCGCGGCGAATCTGGCTGCGCTGCAAATGACGCTTGACCTGCCGGCCCTTGGTTTTCAGGCTGTATGCCTGAAAACAGGGGAAGCGCAAACACTCCCTGAAAGTAAACTGGCATCCGGCAACACAATGGAAAATGAGTTTATTCGAGTCACCGTTCATCCCAACGGCACATTCGATCTGCTTCACAAGCCCTCCAATCGAAGCTGGAACGGGCTCAATCTGCTGGAAGATCAAGAAGATGTGGGCGATGAGTACGATTTTTCGCCCTCCGCCAATCCGGATAGCCGGTGGGTGTCATCTTCAAACGGAACCATTAAAATTCTGGAGAATTCCCCGCTTGCCGCCCGAATCCAAGTGAATTTCGATTTCACGGTACCTGCACGGATTGAGAGCGATCGACAGACCCGCAGCAAGGAAGTGGTGAGCCTTCCGGTTCAAACCATTTTTTCAATCGAGCGGGATTCCGATCTCGTCAAGATTGAAACCACCCTCCGGAATCAGGCAAAGGATCATCGCGTGCGGGTGCGGTTTCCCACCGGAATCCAGGCAGAAGAGGTCGTAGTTGATGTCCATTTTGATGTGATTCGCCGGTCCATCCATTTGCCCAACGGGGATGACTGGGTTCAAAAACCGGTGCCGACGCAGAATCAGCGAAATTTTGTGGCTGTTGAATCGCCTGATTCCGGGCTGGCCGTTTTTAATCAGGGACTCCCCGAGTACGAAGCCATTCCGGAGAAAAACGGGATCACACTGGCCCTTACGCTTTTTCGGTCGGTAGAGTGGTTGTCCCGTAACGATTTGCTTACGCGTAATAATGACGCAGGCCCCAGGCTGTTTACGCCGGACGCCCAATGCCGGCGCAAATTGACCTTCCGTTACGCCGTGAAACCCTATTCCGGCCCGTGGCAAACAGCTAATTTGCTGCAT